>CAKOMC010000023.1 GCA_934096535.1 uncultured Bacilli bacterium
CATTCTTCATCAGTAGATTTATTCAAATATCTAATATCTTCTAATTCTGTACCTCTTATCCATTCCATGCATTATCCCCCTCTTTGTTGGAGATTATCATAACGCATAGTTTACACCGTGTCAAGCTTTTAAGCTTAAAAAACTACCCAATTATCTTAAGTAGTCTTATAAACTCTACCTATGCTATTCCTATAGCGCTAAGTGAGATAAAACGATTTAAAAGGGATATAACTACTTTCCTTTAGTTTCGCCTTTAGGATATATCAATTTATTATTACTTACCGTTAAATCTTTATTTATGACCATTTCTTCGGTATACTCTTTATCATCTAATTTATATGTTATATCAATGCTAAATTTACTATTCTTATACCCTTTTTGGGTAAATAATTCATCAGAGCTGTAATCTTCAACATCTATTCCCGTAAAAAAACTATTTTGTTCTTTAATAACATCATCATCAATTTTAAAATCCACTTTAACAATATCAGTTTCCTTTATCCTATTATTTTTAATATTAAAAGTCCCATTTTCTAATATAAATTTCTCCCGAGATTCTACAAAAATGCCATTAGTATATGTAAAAGTATTGCTATCCCCATTTAAAATATAAACCTTAATTTTGTTAAAATTATTAAAGAAATATATACCAAATAAAATAGATAAGACAGTTAAAATTATCACTATAAAATTTATTAATCGAAATCTAAATACTTTTTTATTTAGTTTATCGGCTTCTGTTTCTAAAAAATCATCTTTTTCTTCTAAAGTGCCAAAAAACTCATCCATAGAAATATTAAATACCTTACATACTCTTTGCATTATTTCTATTGATAACCCTCTTTGGTCATTTTCTATTTTTGAATAATAACTTCTCGAAATCCCTAGTTTACTTGCTAGTTCTTCTTGATTCATTTTGGAGTCTTTTCTTAATTTTTTTATCTTTGACCCCATTAGTTTTTCTTCGTTTTCCATACCCTTATGCCTCACAACTTAAATTTTACATTAAGAAATCTACTTTGTCTACCAATTTTTATCTATCATTAATCGTTATAGATATTTTTGTTCAACAGTTTCTTCTAAAGATTTATAATTTTGCAATTTATCTAAATTTGTTTTTAAATGTGAAAACACATAAGCACCTAAAGTAAAATCATTTAGCTTAAAATTACAACAATTCATATCTTATAAACACCATAATTCATATTAGTTATTTCATTATTATATATAGTCTATTTTTTCTAAAATTGCAAGCTTTATTTAAAAAAAGTAAGTAGAACTTTTCCCACTTACTATTAGAATTTTATTTTATCTGTAACTCTACAATGGTCTGACCATCATTTAAACCATCAATATAATATTTATTAACCCTTTTATTTCTTTTTAGCAATTCATGGGTTCTACTTCTTAAAGCCCCACTACCTTTACCATGAATAATGACTACTTTAGCATTTTTTAATTTAATATTATCTTTAATAAACGATTCAACTAAATAAACAATGGTAGCTGTAGTCTCCCCGTGTAAATCAAGATGGGGAAAATAATCAGTAAAAGGATCAATTATTTTTCTCATAAATTTTGTTTACCTCATCAAGTTTGGGAATAGAAAGTCTACCGCCAATAATTCTTGTGGCAAGACCTGCCGCAATATTACCATACTTTATAGCTTTTTCTAAAGCAAAACTGCTGGCAATTCCGTAACTAAATGCCCCTGTAAAAATATCTCCACAACCTGATGGATCAACAACATCAATCTTTAACGCAGGGGAAATTTTTATTTGATTATCCACCATATACATGGCGCCATTATTTCCTAAGGTAATAATAATATTTTGATGTTCATAACGATTTCTAAGTTCCGTGTAAGCATTAACCAAACTCTGAACATTAGCACTATCAATTGGCATTTTTAAGTGTCCACTGACAAAATCCATGGAACAAACTAAGTAATTTACTTTTAAAGCTAAATTAGCGATATCTTGGTTAAAGCGAGTTGCTCGAAGAATGGTAACTGCTTTAGGAAATCTTTCTACCGTTGATTTAGAAGCATAAGTATCATTACCGTCTAAAATAATTAAATCTGGTTGGAAATCAAAATCGAATTTTTTAAGCTTTACAAACTCATCAGCAACATCAAAAGAAGTTGGTATCTTGTTTTTACTATCTACTAGTACAAAAGATAAAACTGTATCTTTTTCATAAGAAGTTTCAATATATCTTGTATCAACACCCGCCGTTTCTAACTCTTTACGAACTCTTATCCCATAAACATCATTACCAACTACGCCGGCAAATGTTGATGAAACGCCCCACTTTGCTAACATATAAGAAACATTGCAGGCTGTTCCGCCCCCACAACCTATCTTATTAATAAATCTATCCTTAGTTCCTTCTTTAGGATACTCAGAAACATTTACATATATATCATAATTTGCTTGACCTAATGACAAAGTCTTAATCATATTTTTCCTCCACCTTAATCTCTATACTAAAAATTATACTATATTTTTAATTAGAAAAAAAGTACCAGTGTATTTTATTTTTAACCATGATACTTTTTTCTAAAAACTTGTTATTACTTAAAATTATTATGATTTTTAACATACTTAAAATAATTTAAACTAGTCTAATTCTTTTTTATTTATTAAAGCTGCTTTTGCTGCCGCTAATTTAGCAACTGGTATGCGGTATGCTGAGGCCGAAATATAAGACAAACCAATTTTATCAAAGAAATTAATTGAGGTCTCATCAGCAGCATGCTCACCGCATACACCTAAAGATATATTATTCTTAACCTTTCTTGCCATCTGTGCTGAAATCTTCACTAAAGTTCCAACACCATTAGTATCTAAACTCATAAAAGGATCGTGACTTAAAATATCTTTAGCATAATAATCTTTCAAAAATTTAGCCGCATCATCTCTGGAAAAGCCAAAAGTTAACTGAGTTAAGTCATTAGTACCATAAGAGAAGAAATCACAAACCCTAGCCAATTCATCAGTTAATATAGCTGCTCTCGGTACTTCAATCATCGCCCCAATCTGATAATTTATCTGCATGTTTTTCTTTTCTAACACGCGTTTAATTTCTTTTTCCACAATATCTTTAATATAAATAAATTCTTTTTTATCCATGATAAGTGGTAACATAATTTCTACTACTGGTTCAATTCCTTCTTTTTTAACATTACAAGCAGCTGATATTACGGCATTAGTTTGCATAACAGCAATTTCTGGATAAGTAATATCAAGGCGGGAACCGCGATGTCCCATCATCGGATTAAACTCTTTTAAAGATTCGATTTTTAATTTTAACGCCGCCACCGTGGTATTTAAAGCAGTGGCAAGTTCATTAATTTCTCTCTCTTCTTTAGGCAAAAATTCATGTAAAGGAGGGTCTAAATAACGAATAACAACCGGCAAACCGGAATTTAGACGATACAATTCTTCAAAATCTTTTTCCTGATAAGGCAATAAAGAAACTAAAGCTTGTAAACGCGTTTTCTTATCATCAGCTAAAATCATCTGACGGAATTTAAATATTCTTTCTTTTTCAAAGAACATATGCTCAGTTCTAACAAGCCCAATTCCTTCAGCGCCAAAATTTTTAGCAATCTCCATATCATTCTTGGTATCAGCATTAGCTCTGACGCCTAAATTCTTAATAGCGTCACACATTGTTAAAAGTTCATTAATAGCAGTATTATTACTAATACTTTCTAATTCTAAACTGCCTTCATAAACATTTCCTGTCGAACCGTCAATAGAAATGATATCCCCAGCATGTAGAGCTTTACCATCACTAGTTATTAAAGTATCACTTGCAATATCCATATTACTACAACCACTAACACAGCAAATACCCATACCACGAGCAACTACGGCGGCATGAGAGGTCATTCCTCCACGAATGGTTAATACTCCTTCGGCATAGTGCATGCCTTCAATATCTTCTGGACTTGTCTCATGACGAACTAGAATGGTTTTAACTCCATCTTTAGCTTTCTTTATCGCAACGCTAGCTTCAAAAACAATTTCACCAACGGCAGCTCCTGGACTTGCTGCTAAGCCTTGACCAATTAATTTAGCCTTCTTTAAGCTATCCTCTTTAAAAATAGGATGCAAGGCTTGGGTTATATCATCAGTACTTACTCTTCTAACAGCTTCTTCCATGCTAATTTTACCTTCTCGCACTAACGAAGTAGCAATATTTACAGAAGCTAGACCGGTTCTTTTACCATTTCTCGTCTGCAACATATAAAGTTTACCATCTTCGATTGTAAATTCCATATCTTGCATATCTTTATAATAGTCTTCTAATTTTTTAGCAATATTTACAAATTCATTATAAACATCTGGCATAATATCTTTTAAAGTTTCAATACTTTGGGGAGTTCTAACTCCTGCAACAACATCTTCTCCTTGGGCATTTATTAAGTACTCACCAAATAATTTAGGCTCACCATTTACTGGGCTTCTACTAAAGGCAACACCCGTTCCAGAATTATTATTCTTATTACCATAAACCATTGTTTGAATATTAACAGCTGTCCCCCAGTCATCAGGAATATTATTTATCTTTCGATAATATATAGCTCGCTTATTATTCCACGATCTAAATACAGCTCCAATAGCCATAATTAATTGACGATTAGCATCTTGAGGGAATGCTTCGTTTGTTAATTCTTGATACATTTCTTTATATTTTTCACTAACATTATACCAATCATCACCTGTTAAATCGGTATCATTTATATAACCATGTTCTTTTTTATAATTAGTTAAATACTTTTCAAAAAGACTTTTATCTTTACCCATAACGACATCAGCAAACATCATAATCAAACGACGATAAGAATCATAAACGAAACGCTTATTGTTTGTAATTTTCGTAAATGATAAGGCGACATCATCATTAAGTCCTAAATTTAGGATTGTATCCATCATTCCCGGCATACTACTTCTAGCTCCACTTCTAACGGAAACTAGTAGTGGGTTATTAATATCTCCCAAAATCTTACCGGTTCTTTTTTCTAAATCCGCTAAATGTTGATAAATTTCTTCTTCAATATCAACAGAAATATTCTCGCCTTCTAAATAATACTTATTGCAAGCCTCGGTCGTTATAATAAAACCATCAGGAACTGGCATTCCTAAATTTTTCATACTAGCTAAGTTGGAACCCTTACCTCCAAGTAATTCCTTCATATCTTTTGTGCCTTCGCTAAAATCGTACACAAATTTTTTCATTTCGCATCTCCTTCTATTCTAATTAAATATAGCATTTTTTAACTTAATTTACTACTAATTTTTTTGTCATTTTTTATATGTTTATTTTTTTATTGCCTTGATCTTATTTTCCATTATATTTTGCAAACCTCAGCGTTTAAATGCTTTTAAATACTCTGTTCTTACAACTTCATTAGTAACATGAGTGTAAATACCTGTCGTAGACAAGGACTTATGCCCAAGTAATTCTTGAACACTCCTAATATCACAACCATTATTAAGCATTTCTGTAGCAAAAGAATGTCTTAATGTATGGGGAGTAACTTTTTGTTTTAATAAAGCTTGTTTCGTCACTGAGTTTATTAAGTATTCGGCACCCCTTCTCGTTAATTTAGTATAATTCTTATTTAAAAACAAATAATTTTTATCCGGGCTATTAATGCCAACTCTTATAGTCATATAATCATTCAAATAACTAAGCGCATACTCTCCAAAATAAACTATGCGTTCTCTGTTTCCTTTACCCAAAACTCTAATACTACATTCATTTTTATTTATATCACTCAATTTGATATTAACTGCTTCACTAACCCGCAAACCAGTATCAAATAAAATTTCTAAAAAAAGTAAATTTCTTGTTCTTAAAAATTCATTTTCTTCTTTTTCGATTTGTTTAATTAAAGTCATGTATTCTTCATAGTTAATAAAGTTAGGTAGTTTTTTTTCTTTCCTAGGACGATTAATATCTTTAAAATAGTTATACTTAACATACTTCATTTTTACTAAGTAATTATAATAATCATTAAGACTACTTAAAAGACGATTAATACTACTACTTTTATACTTAGCTTCATCTAAATATTTAAGATAAGTCCTAATGACATCGCGATTAACATCTTTATAATTTATTTTACTTTCTTTTAAATATTCTAAAAAAATATTGATATCACTAAGATAACTATTTACAGTATTAATACTATATTTTCGTCCATTTTTTAAATAATTTTCAAATTCTTTTAACATAACTTATCCTAAAAAAATAGGCCTTAAGACCTATATTTCCAAGTTGGTGCAACGCCAACATTCCCTTTTTATTTTATTATGGCATCAAGTGCTAAAGTAATCATGTCATCAAGTGATTTTTCACGGTCTTCAATTGGTAAAACTACATCACTAAACTTAGAATCGACAGCGGTTACGATGGCACTAGCCTCTTTCTTAAATGAATTTGCAACATGAACAAGAGCATAAGCTTCCATTTCTTCGGCAATTGGATCTACATCGTCTGGGATTCTTTTTAAAACATTATCCATATTGATATAAGGGCCAAAAGCATCACATGTAAGCATTGTTCCAACATGTAGCTTTTTATCTTGTTCTCTAGCTGTAGCAATTATATTTTCATTTAATTTTTTACTTGGATAAACCATATTTTTATCATAGCCATCATAATTATAAGCAAAATTTGATAAACTAAAGACATTATCCGCAAGTATTAATTCTGGAACATTTATATCTTTGGTTACAACACCGCAAGTTCCAATGCGAATTATTTTTTCAACATTAAAATAATAAAATAATTCAAAAGCATAAATGCTCATACTAGGCATCCCCATGCCACTACCCATAATAGTTACTTTATGTCCTTTATAAGTTCCTGTAAAGCCAAACATATTACGAACGCTGGTAACTAGTCTAGCATTTTCTAAAAACTTTTCAGCAATATATTTTGCCCGCAAAGGGTCCCCCGGCATTAAAACTAAAGGCGCTATATCTTTTTTATCATTTACTTTAATATGAATAGGCTCTTCTTGTGGTTTCATTTTTCTATCCTCCTATGATTACATTATAGCCTAAATTTACTAATAATAAAACTAAAAATTTGCAAAAACTTAATTTTTTTAAGATATAGGCCTTTACAATAGCCTAACTTTCTAGTAATCTAGAAAATTATAAAATTTTTTTAGCAACTTGTAGGTAAAAAAGCAAAAATTTATAAAAAAAATATAAGAGAAAGGATTAATTAGGTTGTTAAGAATATTTAACAATTAAATAATTTTGATTATGAAAGACCAATTAGATTGCATTGAAATTAGTATTAATAAAAATTTTTATACCATTAGATATAATGGGTTTGCTAAAAAAACTACGGATAGTACCATTATTGCAAATCTTTTAAACAAAGATTATGGTCCCTTAATATCCTATTCTAAAAAAGGTAACGATTTAAATCTTAAATTTCAAAAAATGATTATATCTATTAAAAGTATCAGAAATATCAATAAACGCGGAAATGACTTAGCTCTCTTTAATTATCTCGTTTCAATAAACAATCCTAATATTTTAAAACTAGTTAAAAAGAAGGCCTAAATTTAGTCTCGGATAATATATATATTTCTTACCACTATCCTTTATTTTTCTTAATAAATTCTCTTAATATTTTACTAATAGCGCGCTTTTCAATTCGGGAAACATAACTTCTAGAAATCCGCATTTCCTTAGCTATTTCCTTTTGAGTCATCGCTTTTTTATTATTAAGTCCATATCTTTTGATAATAATATCCTGTTCTCTTTTACTTAATTTGGTTATAAATTGTTTTAATAAATCAATATTATCTTTTAAATAAAGTTCATCTTCAATAGGTTTACTTTTGTCTTTAATAACATCTTTTAAATTAATTTTATTACCTTCTTTATCAGTTCCAATATAATCATCTAAAGAAACCGTATTTTGAAATTTACGAGCTGAACGGTAATACATTAATATTTCGTTTTCAATACAGCGGGCTGCATAAGTAGTAATTTTTATATTTTTACCCCTTTGATAAGAATCAACGCCTTTAATTAAGCCAATGGTCCCAATGCTAATTAAATCATCGGTCAAACCAATTGGGGGATTAAATTTTTTTACAATATGAGCTACTAATCGCAAGTTATGTTCAATTAAAATATTTCTAGCTTCCTTGTTGCCTTGCTGCATTAAGTTTATATATTTTTCTTCTTCTTCACTACTTAAGGGATCCTTAAAAACCGTATTGGAATAACTACCTGTGAAAAAAATTATACTTTTCACAAAATTAATCAGTAAATTTAACATCATATCACCTACTAAATTATATTTTTAGGCCGAAAAAAAAGAACCAAGTAACAATAGACTAAGTTTAATATTCTATATCATCATACTTGTCTAACAGTTCTTTTTGTTCTTTAATAATGTTCATAACACGGTTACGATAAACAATCGTATCTCTTTTTATATTATCCGCATCATCCTGAATTTTTTGGGCTTTTAATAAAGCGTCATTAATAATTCTTGAGGCGTTTTTCTTAGCATCTTCTAATATCACTTGAGATTCATCATTGGCTGATTTCCTTATGGTCTGGTTTGATTCCTCAGCAAGAACCAAAGTTCTCCTTAAAGTTCCTTCAATATTTTTATATTGCTCTAATTCGCCTTGAAGCTTACTATTATCTTCACGAAGTTTTTTCATTTCTTCATTAGTTTTTTTTAATTTATCCAACATGCTTTCATATTCATTTGTAACATTGTTCATAAATTCATTAACTTCATTTTTATTGTAACCATAAAAAGATATCCCAAATGTTTTAGGCATAATACCCCCACCTCAATTTTTATTAAATTACCACTTCACTTCCTCATCTGCTTCTTCATCAGCAACTGATGAGTCTTCCGTGATTTTTCCTTGTACATTTACATTTTTAGGCGCGCATAAGTAAATACCAACACCAACTTTTTGCATGGTACCACCTATGGCATAAATACAGCCACTTAAAAAATCGATAATTCTTTTAGCTTGGTCTGAAGTTACTCTTTTTAAGTTAACTACAACACTATTTCTCTTTTTTAAGTGGTCAGCAATCTGTTGAGATTCTGAGTAAGCGCGTGGTTCAAGTAAAATCATTTTTGAACCACCATTTTTACTGCCTGTTGCTTCTTCCTCTGTTGCTGTATAAAATTCATCTTCGGTTTGAAGAGAATTATCATCACCATCTAACCCCATCATTTTCTTTAAATTCAAAGCCATAACTAAATCTCCTTACTTTATCTAACAACAATTATACATAAAATAAGCACTTTTTGCAATTCTTTTATGACTTTCGCGCTTATTTATAATATCAAATTGTTTTTAATTTAGCAACCACAAATCAATTTTTTTAAAATTTAATAGCACGATTAATATATTCTTTTAAATCACTTACTTTAACTTTTTCTTGTTCCATTGTATCTCTATTACGAACGGTTACAACATCATCGTTTATTGTTTCATCATCAACAGTTATACAAAATGGTACCCCGATAGCATCACATCTTCGGTAACGCTTACCAATACTTCCCGCCTCATCATAAGATACATAAAAATCTTTTAAAAGTTCGGAATAAATTTCACTTGCTTTTTGGCTATGAACTTTTTTAACAAGAGGCAAAATAGTGGCTTTAAATGGCGCTAAAGCGGGAATTAAATGCAATACTTCTCTTTCAGCTCCGTCTTCTAATACTTGGCGTTCGTAAGCATCACACAAAACTGCTAAGAATAATCTTTCAACCCCAACACTTGGTTCAATAACATAAGGTAAATATCTTTCATTAGTCTCAGGATCTATATATCTTAAATCTTTCTTAGAATGTTCCATATGGGTTGATAAATCATAATCAGTTCTATCAGCAATTCCCCATAACTCACCCCAACCAAATGGATAATGATATTCAATATCAGTTGTCGCCTTAGAATAGAATGATAATTCTTGTTTTTCATGATCACGATTTCTTAAATTTTCAGGCTTAATACCCAAATCTTTTAAGAAACTATTGCAATATGATTTATAGAAGCCAAACCACTCTAAATCAGTATCTGGTTTACAGAAAAATTCTAATTCCATTTGTTCAAATTCACGCACACGGAAAATAAAGTTACCAGGAGTTATTTCGTTACGGAAACTCTTTCCAATTTGTCCAATACCAAATGGTACTTTTGCCCGCATTGTTCTTTGAACATTCAAGAAATTAACAAATATACCTTGAGCTGTCTCTCCGCGTAAATAGATCTTATTTTTAGTATCTTCTGTTACACCCTGACTTGTTTCAAACAATAAATTAAATTGACGAATATCGGTAAAATCACAAGCTCCACACTTTGGACATACAATATGATGTTCTTTAATGTAGTCCATTAGTTCTTCATTACTCCAGCCATCAGCACTACCACTAATGTCATTTTTAGCAAAATATTCTTCGATTAATTTATCCGCACGACTTCTAGCCTTACATTTACGGCAATCAATTAAAGGATCGGCAAAAGAAGCAACATGACCTGAGGCTACCCAAACATTAGGATTCATTAAGATGGCAGCATCAAGTCCATAATTATATTTATTTTCAACAATAAATTTCTTCCACCAACATTTTTTAATATTTTCTTTTAATTCTCTTCCTAAAGGTCCAAAATCCCATGTATTAGCAAGACCACCATAAATCTCACTTCCGGGGAATATATACCCATATTGTTTACAAAAATTTACTATATCTTCCATATTATTTTTCATATTTAAAATCCTTTCATTTTCAATTGATGATAATTAGTATTTTTTAAATTTTCTTTATAATCAGCACATATTTTAATTATTGGCATCATTATCTCATCGGTACCGTTAAATTTAATATAAGTTTCAAACACCATCATACTGACATTAACGGGTTTATCAAAACTATAATGAATTTTTATATCCGTATGTTTTAAAGTATTATCAAGTAAATAATTTACCATAGCTACCATATCTAAATCGGCTAAATGCCACGCTTTAAAAACAGTTTTTCCAGTAGTTATATCTATTATCATAATTTTATCATTACTAAGATTAACCTCTAAGGTAGAATCGCTAGTTTTGATAATATTAATAATACTCCTACGGATTGCTAAATTTAAAAGGGCAACATATTTATTATTAAGACTACTTAATAAATTTTTTGCTATTCTTAAGGTTTTCCCATCTTTTCTAACAACAACATCAAAATCACTGCTACTAAAATATGGTTGCCACAAAACAATATCGTTTCTTAAAAAATCCGCTACTATATCAATATTTAATTTATCTTTCGAAATATAACCAATATCTAAAACTTGTTTTAAATCATAACCATAACTGTGATAGCCATAACACTTAATATTATCTTTCTTCATAATGATATGACTATAATCTCCAGTTAAAGCTCTTACTGCTTCTATATCCAAAATATCACCATTAAACCCTTAACAACATTTAGTATAATAAAAGTTGCTCTTTTTTTCAAGGCTACATTGCCAGTTTATTTAACAATTCTTTATTTTTAACATAAAGGCCGGTAAAAGTTTCATAATAATTACTCAAAAACAAGTTTATCTCCGTTTTTACTAACGGACTTATTTTTATTTCTTTAATTTTTTCTACATTAATATGTTGATAATTTTTAATCATTACGATAGTTTTTTGATTAACTATATACTCTTTTTGATAACAGGCACTGCAAATTAAACCGCCAGCCAATCCATTTAAAGTTTTAATATGCTCATTTTTGCCACACTTAATACAACTATCTAAATTAAGATTAATTCCCAAATATTTTAAATATTTAATTTCTAAAATATTAGTTAACACTAAAGGATCTAAACCAGCACTTATTTTTTTTAAAATAATAAGTAAAAGATTTAATATTTCTAGATCATTATCTTGTTTTACTACTTGATAAGTTAGATTTCCTAAATAGCTAAGATAAGTTATTAAAGTTATATCTTGATGAAAATAAGTAAAATAATCAATCACATCAATTTCTTTTACTAAAGATAACCCTTCATTTTTATAATTTATAAAAAACTTAGCATAATTATAAATTCTAGTTTTATTTAAAAATTTACTTTTAATTTTTTTTGATCCACGACAAAGAAGGCCTATAAGGCCGTATTCTTTAGTCAAAACCTGCAGGATTTCACTACTTTCTTTAAATGGTGTTACATACAAAATAATTCCTTCAACACACTCATCCATTTTTGCATCACTTCTTTAATCTTGATTGGATTTTTCTTTGTCGGTTTTTTTAATTTTTTATATATTCTTGTCTTTATCTATTTTTATTTATGTTTCTTATATTGTAAATAATATTCAATTTTTCCGGTTTCTTTAAATAACTGCCATAGTTCTTCTTTACTCATTTTTCATCACCTATTATTATAATGATGCCTAAAAAATTATTTTATTCACAAAATTAAGAAAAAAAAGAAAGATTTTTTTTAAATAATACTTCTTTTGTTTTAAAAACCTTCTTTTTATTTTCTTTTGAAACTATAACAAATTTTTAAAGTTAACTTTTTTACTACAATCGCATAGCATGATATTTTTGATCTATTAAAAATTATTAAAATTCATAAAAGCCCAAATCTTTTAAGACAAATTCTTTATCACGCCAGTTAGGTATACATTTAACATAAAGTTCTAAATAAACTTTTTTGTCGACTAACTTTTCAATATCTTTACGGGACTCCATGCCAACATTTTTAAGCATTTCGCCATTATGACCAATAATTATTTTCTTTAATGATTCTCTATCAACGATAATATCGACATTGACATTAACAATTTTATCTTTTTCTTCAAAACCGGTTGTAACACAAGTAATAGCATGCGGAATTTCTTGTTCTAAATGATTGAATAGTTTTTCTCTAACATACTCTGCAATCATAAATCTAATAGAACTGCTAGTAATAGCATCTTCTTTAAAATATTTAATATCATCAGTTAAATAATTTTTAACAACGGCAATTAAAGTCTTAACATTTTCCCCGCTTCTAGCACTTACAGGAACAATTTCACTAAAATTGAATAAGTCTTTATACAAAACTATTCTTTGCATAATTTCGTCTTTTTTTAGGCCGTCAATTTTATTTAAAACTAAAATAGTGGGAATATCCTCATTCAAATTTTTAATTATCTCTTTATCCCCCCGACCAAGGCCACCTTTAGCATCAACAACCATTAAAATACAATCTACTTCTTTTTGTTGACTTTGGGATTGCTTATTTAAAACTTTTCCCAATCTATCAATAGGTTTATTAATTCCTGGGGTATCAACAAATACTATTTGGCTTTCTAAATCATTATAAATGCCTTCAATAATATTACGCGTTGTGCCGGCCTTATCTGAGGTAATAGCAACATGATAATTAACAATATTATTTAAAAGGGTCGATTTTCCTACATTCGGACGACCAATTATACTTACAAATCCACTTCTCATCTGGTAATCTCCAATTCATCTAAAATTTTATCTTGTTTGCCAAACATCACTTTTTCCTCATCTGGCTTCATATGATCATAACCTAATAAATGAAGTAAGCCATGGCAAGTTAAGAAGGATAATTCCCTCATCTGGCTATGTCCGTACTCAAGAGCCTGTTCTTTCATTCGATCAATACAAATATAAATATCGCCAAGTACCCTTAAACCGCTTACCTCAAAATCAGCACTATCTTCTAAAGCAAAAGAAATAACATCAGTTGGTCGATCAATCCCCCGATACTGTCTATTAAGTTCATGTATTTCTTCTAAAGTAACAAAAATAATTGAAAAAACAGCTCCTGTAACATTTTCTGTTTCTAAAGTTTTAGCTATTACTTTATCTAAATAAGCATAATCTTTATATAAATCATTATCTACTATTGTATAATTATTTTCCATTAAAACCACCTTAAATCTAATATATTTGCTGCATACAAAATAAACATAACTAGTATTATAAGAGAAATGACATCATAAATAAAGCTTTTCTGCAAAATTTTTGGTAAATGTTTATAAATAGCATCCAAGGCAACATAAACAAAATAACCAAGGATGGCCCCCATGATATTTAACATTACATCATCAATATCAAAAGAACGACCAATTTTTAACTGCACGGTCTCAACTGTTATACTGGTAATCATCGCATCAACAATTATTGGCCAAATTTTTTTAGGTCTTACATATCTAGAAATAAAATAACCAAAGGGAATAAAAATTAAAATGTTGCCTAAAACATTATAAATAAACATTTTACTGCCTATTTTATAACGCATTATTTCTTTAAAAGGAATAATATTCATACCACTACCATACGAATTTTCAGTACCCGTTAAAAGTTCAAATAAAAGTAAAACATAAATAATAAAAAGTAAGTTAAATATTTCATCATGTAAAGCAATTTTTTGATTAGTACTTTTAATATAACTAATTCTAACTGTACAAATAACAACAATAAATATAATTAACATTGGTAAAGCACTATTAACAATACCACGAAACGCATCACTAAACATAAAACCTCACTGCCTCTCTAGTAGGAAAGTATTTTTAAGGCTGTTACAAATACTTCTATATCTATTGTACTATCAATCTCTGTCTTTTTCAAAATATTTTTATATAAAATTGCTTCGCCTTCTTCTTTTTTTAAACTTAGCCTTTTTGCAATAACTTCATTAATTTTCTGATTTAATTCTTCTTCTTTATAATAAACATCTTGGTAGGTATACTCCTTTTCTTTAGTTTTTATTAACTTTTTACCTAAAATACTAATTATTTCTTGAGACTCTTCGTCATAATTTTGATACTTACTTCTAAGTATTTTATAATCATTACGACCTAAATCAAGCTTAAAGTTCGTCTGGGTTTTACCAGTATAATTTTTTGCTTGGTATTTTTTAGGAATACTAATACTAGCCTTATACCAAACTTCTCCATAAACTACGCCTTGGGCACAAGTTTGTTTTTTCAACTTTTCATTTAAGTTAATATCGCCACTAATAAGTAAGTCTCCTGTTCTTATATATTGATTTTCATGAACTAATACATTACCCTGAGTAGCAATAATTTTTCGAACTATTCCATCACTTTTAGCATAAACATTACAATAATCATTGCCTTTTTCTTCTAACTTTACTTTTCTTTCTTCTAAAGTAACTAAATAAGTCATCCCAATATTTTTTATTTCTAACCACTCAATACTATCTTTATAATCCGTCTCTAATTTTTTCTTAATCATTAAAAGATTATTACTATCTTTTTTTAAACTTAATCTTCTAAGACCATAATTATCTAAAGACTTATTTAATTTTTTTACGAGCTTTTCATTATTGCTTACTATTTCTACTTTAATAATAATATTTTTTAATGATAAAAACAAAAACAAACTAAAAACAATACTTAAAACCACCAAATAATTTTGCTTAATTTTAAAAATAATACTTTCTAAATTAAAAGCTTTTAAAATGGTAACTTTATAATATTTATTTATTTTTTCTAAATCTTCTTTTTTGATTTTACATTTAAGAATATTTTTCTTATAACTTATTCTTTCAATATATATATTATTTTTAATAGCATTCATTAAGAAATTATCTAAGCTAAACACTCTAATATTTACAATAATTAAATTATTCATAGGTAACTCCTTTTATAGTCCCATAAATAATTAGTTCGTTACCACAAGATTTCTTTAAAATTAAGTCTTTACCAATAACCGTAAGTTTTCTATCACCAATGTCAAAGATAATTTTCTTACTAGTTATAAAATATACTTTAGTAAAATTATAAACATACAAGGAATTATTAAAATAGGCTAAAAAATAATCTTTATCATATAAGAATTTTTGTAAGTTGGTCCAAATATGCATAGTATCACCTAAATAATCCTATGAAAAAAGAAGTCCAATAAGACTTCTTAGTTTAAACTTGCTTTGATTAGTTTACTAACCTCACTCATATCAGCAACGGAACCTAAGGTACTACTAACTTCTTTCATAATTTTACCCATATCTTTAATTGTTGCATCTGGATAATTTTTTAAAATTTCTTGTACTTTAGCTTCTAATTCTTCTTGTGATAATTGTTTAGGAAGGTATACTTCTAAGATTGCTATTTCACTTTCTAAATCACTAGCTAAATCATTTCGATTATACTTAGTATATTCTAATATGCTAGCGCGTCTTTCTTTGATTTGTCTTTTCAAAACGGTAATAACTTGTTCATCTGTTAATTCAGTCGACTTATTATTAATTTTTTCGCTCTGTAAAGCACTTTTTAACATTCTTAGAACGGATACTTTAAATTTATCAGAATTTTTCATTGCTGTAAGGGTATCACTTGCAATTTGTTTTTCTAACATGTCAATACTCCTTAATCTCTATGATGTTTTCTAGCATTACGAATCATTTCTTTTTTGGCTTCTCTTCTTTTTACGCCTGGTTTTTCATAATGTTTTCTCTTTTTCAATTCTGAAGGGACACCACTCTTAGCAACTTTAACTTTCCATTTTTTTAATGCGCCATCAACATTGCCATCTTTTACCACTACTTTTGTCATCTTTATCCCTCCCTTCAATCAACAAGCCAATTATACCACATGTGTTTGTGGGGTTTCAACTGTTTTTCTCGGGTTTTCTTGATGTTTTTTTCTTGAACTTATGTTTTTTTCAATAAATAATTTTTTAACTACCAAATTTTAACCTAAATCACTTATTAAATCATCAGTATTATAAATCATACTATTACCAAAATAATCGATTCTTCCAGATTTCGTAGTGCTGTTAAAAATATTTAAAATTCTATCCCGATTATCAGTACTTAAATTATCATTAACTAATAAATCCGAATTTTTAACAATATTAGTAACATCCGTCACAACAACATCATCAATATACATTAAAGTAGAATCATTATTTAGATAATCAACTTTAAAATTACATGTTCCAGACGCTTCAGCTTTAGCAAGAATTCCTCTTTTTTGCCAGTTTTGAAAAGGGTAATCAATATTTTCATTTACAACCCAGTTAGATATACTGGTATTATATAAGCCAATTTTCCCATAGTCAATTAGTCTTGGTGGATAAGAATTGATATTATACAGCAAAGGCTTTATCTGCCCGTTAGTAAAGACATAGTAGGAAACATAATAGTATGATCCAGCTGTACATGTAAATGAGTTAGATAAAACGCTAACAGTCCGGTTTTGGCTTTTATAATCAAATTTTAACGAATAAAGGCCATCTTTCTTGGTAGTATCACTATATGTAGCGCCTGTGCCAAAAGAACTATATATAAATTTAAACCAAAAAAAACTGCTACTGCTTTGATCAATTCCATTAAAAGCAAAGCCTAAATACCAGGGATCATTTGTAAAACTAGCATCAACCAATGTATTTTTTTCAAAATCACTATTATCAATTTCGTTTTTTAAGGTTACATATTTACTATCTATTTTACTATTTAAAGCATCATTAACACCTTTATTATATTTATTTAAGGTATTACGATAATAATTATAATTACCAATTATAACAACGATTAAGGTTGCAAATAAAAGTAAAAAGGAATAAATAAGTGTTGTTGCTATAAAACCTTTATTATTCTTCATGTAACCACCTCTATTATAGATTATACCATACAAGTAGCTCTTTTTCACTCAAATTTATTCCTTTCCTTTTTCTAAATTACCATCTTAAGTAATTAAGAACATAACATAAGCATCTTATAAAAGTATAAAAATTTTTATTCATAACTTTGCTCTCCTTTCTATTTTTTATTACCATAATTGCTATTTAATCTAAATTATATAAAAAACTATCCCAAGTATTTTTAGTAGCCATTTTATCACTTACAAACTCTCCTTGAAAAAATCATACGAATAGAAGTACCAAGACTTCTGCCAATATCAGCAAGAGTACTTAAACTTCTGGCAATCGCATTAAAGAAAGTAGCACTAAAAATATTGGAAGCCCCTCCCTTAATTTCTTTTAATTCGCAAACATTTAATATCATATTTATTTCTCCTTCCTAATGACATGATAATGGACGCATAATTCCATCCAAGACCCCGATTAAAAATGCCCCTAAACCGACTATACTAGCAATAAGTCCAAATGACATGCCGCCACCTTTTATATCCTTTAATTCTTCATTTTTTAATATCATTTTTATTTTATTCCTTTCATTATTTGGAAAAACTTAATTTTTTTGTAAACACATCTTCGACATCTTTATGAGTTATATAAATTAAAGTACAAGCCCTATATTTTTCTTGAATATCCTTTATTATGGCAATTTCTGTTTTTATATCTACCTGACTTAAAGCCTCGTCTAAAATAAGTATTGGTTTTAAATTGTAAAGACTTCGAGCTAGAATTACTCTTTCGATTTCGCCACCTGATAAATTATTACCTTTTAGGGAAGTAGCTAAGTGATTAGGTAGAGTAGCTATTAATTTATCAAGCCTACATATTTTTAAAATTTCATTTAATTTATCAGGCTCAATACTACTTCCATCAACAATATTTTCTAAAATTGTCTTCTCAAAAAGTATAGATTCTTGACTAACATAACTAATATTATTTCTTAAACTGCTTAGTTTGATATCTTTAATATCAATATCATTAATAGTAATGCTACCAGCAATTAAAGAATAATAACGATAAAGCAATTTGCAAAGAGTGGATTTTCCGGTGCCACTGGCTCCTGATAATATTACTTTTTGACCTTTTTTTATAACTTGATTTAGATTTTTAATAACTTGTTTACCATTATTATAAGTAAAACTTACATGTCTAAATTTAATATCACCACTTACAAAATCGATTCCTGCATCACTTTCTTCTTTAGTATCAAGAAATTCACTAATTCTTTGATAACTTTGTTTTAAATAATAATACTTAGGCATTATTGCCATTACTTCTCTGAGGCTATAAAATAAATAGTTAGCAATAGTAAGAAAAGTAAATAAATTAACTAAGTTTATAATATTTTTCTTACTTAGAATAAAACCATAAGTAATAAGAACAAAATTACCCAGTTCTAAGAGTATATTTTCCAAACCTTGCCATCTATTTAAAAATTTACCATAGTATTTTTGATAATCTAAATAATCCAAAGTTTTTTGTAGGAGATTATTGCCGTAATAATCTTCTTTATGCATATCTTTAATCGTCTTATAACCCTTAATTGTTTCAATTAATTCTTCTTCATAAGTAGTTGTCTTTTCTAAAAGATAACCCGTACTTTTTCTTACCTTTTTATTTTCTATCGTCTTTAAAATACTATAAAGAAACATAATAGTAAATAAAACTAAGCTTAAATGTTTATTGATCTTAATTAAGAGTATTAAACCGAAAAAGCTTTGTAATAAAGTTAAACTAACTTTTAATAAAAGTTCTAAAACAGCTTCTTTAATTAAGTTTAAATCTTCGATATGTTTTAAAGTTCTTCCTGATGTTGCTTTCTCTAAAATAGGAAGCGGAAGGTGTAAGAAATGTTTAATATAACTATTCTGCAAAAGATAATCAATGTTACGACTTAAAGATAAAGTCCATATTGCAAGATTACATTCAACAATTATTTTTAATATCGTAAGTATCAGAAATAACAATAATACTTTTAAATAGTTAGAAAAGCTAATTAAAAATTGTAAATAATAATTTAGTATCAAACTTAAAATATTTAAGAAAATTCCTAGAATCACAATTACTATTACTGTTTTTTTATTTTCGCTAATCAGTTTCTTTAGTAAGCTTAATAATGATGTTGACTTATCCATTTTGATAATAGCATTACTGGGTATAGCCGTAATGGCAACCCCACTCCAAACACTATTTAGTTCAGATAAAGACATCTTAATTAAACCTTTACTTGGATCCATAATAGTGGCCTTATCTTTATTTACTTTTACAAGTAAAACATAATGACTATATGAAAAATGTAAAATCATTGGTCTAGATACTTCTTTTAAATCTTCTAATGTTAACTTTAAACCATTTGCCTCAAAGCCATAATTTTTTAAAGTTAAAACAATATCATATGCTGTTGTTCCCTCCTTATCTAAGTTGGTATCTAGTCTAATTTTTTCCATAGAAACATAACCCTTATAATATTTTACTAAGCTATAAATAACTGCTGGGCCACAATCATTTACATCATTTTGCATTGTTACAAAATTGTGCATTTAATTACACCTCCTAATTATATATATTGGAGAGTCATGCCCAATTTCCTTCAAAAATTTAAAAAAAAAGTCATTTTTTTGACTTTTTTTGCATTTTTTTAACTTTCTTTACACTTTTTTGACATTTTTTAGTCATGCCTTTTTCTTTTGTTTTTATCTTCGTAATTAACTCTTGTTCCTTCTTATTATCCTTTTCGATTTCTGGAAAAGCATTAAATAATCGGTTACGAACAAATTTTAAACGAGATATTTCTTTTCTATATTTTTTCTCTATTAAAGTGGGAATCATTCTTAATTTTTCACTTTTTAATTCTTCAGCAATAATAATACGATGGCGAAGATTATAAGCAATTATACATGAAAATATCATATCTAAAATGAAAATTATTAAAATTATCGTTCCAATTATAATAATGAATTTATCACTAAAAAGACCGCGAAATTTTAACATTAAAGGATTTATTATTCTAATAACAATACAAGCGCCAAGACCAAATAATATAGAATTTTTTAAACAAATCCGGCCATTGATATTATCCTTGCGATATGAATAATCCCACCAACGATTATGGAATATTACCTCCAAAATATAACTAGTATAGTACTCAATGGCACTGGTTATTAAAGCTCCCATCAAAAACAGAACTATTAAATCATTTTGATATTTAGTCAAAAGCCAAGTGATTAAAAGAAAACCAACGCCATAAATTGGACAAATGGGTCCGAATAAAAAACCACGATTAACTAATTTTTTATAGTTAATACTGCATTTAATCACTTCCATCGCATAGCCAAGAAAACTAGCTATAATAAAATATAAAAATATTTCCATTACTTTTAAATACATAATTTCTCCAGTAAAAATTTATTTTTGTCCATATTTTTCAACTTTACAACCGTCGCTCCCCTCATTTGTTGGGTCAAAAAGACAAGTAAAGCACATTTTATAAGAACCTTTCGTTTCATTTTCGTAGTCATAACCAGCATCGTCATCTTTAATAACCAGTTTGAAAAGACCATTGATAACGCTTGGAGCAACAAAAATTAAAACTGCTGCAATACATCTCTTCGCAAATTGAATTAAATTCTTTTGTAAACCGTCTTTAGCATCAAAAACAGCCTTAGTTACATCAATAATTCCATAAACAATTAAAACGATAGGAATAATAATTTTAACAACATAAATAGCATATCCCACTATTTTTAAGGCTAATTTCACCCCATTAGCATTGCAAAAATTTAAATCGGATACATCATCTGCTAAAACAGTTCCTCCAAATAAAATAAAGCCTGTAAAAATTGTAAAAATAAAATTAATTAGTTTTCTTTTGATATTTTCTTTCATAATAAGACTCATCTCCAAAAAAATTATATCATAATCCTAAACTTTAGAAAAGAAAAAGATTTCTTCATAATCTATATCCATTTAGTTCCAAATCTTCGTAATAAATTTTTTTGGAAAATTTTGATCTGTTTTGCTTGACTTCTTGGATTTTTTTTCATAAACTCAATATGAGTTTTAATTGACAACTTTAAATTGATAAATTTAAATTATTATAAAATCACTTCTAATAGTGATGCTTGCAATGTGTTTAAACATTTTAAAGGATTAGAAAACAAACTAGAAGAAATTTATATTCGCTATGAAACTGCTTATCATAAGGGTCCTTATTACGACCGCATAACTATATTTTTTGATAAGCATTTTGATTCTTTTTGTAAAAGAGAGTTTTTTTATCACCGTATATGTTTAAATAAATATCGCTTGTACAACATAAAAAAATATAAATGGCAAACGACTAATTTTACTTTTAAAATTAATTTAAGTAAAATTTATCCATCACTTTTTAAAACTAAATATATTTCTTATTTAGATATTGCTAATAGTAAAGAGGAGAATACCTACAAACTAGTAGTTATCTACCCTAATTATAAAACGGCTAAAATTGAATTTGAGAGATTGTGCACTATTCTTACCAAATTACCTGAGAAGGATGTTTTAGAAATAATTTTTCGTAATGAAGAAAAAAGGATAAATAATATGAATTCCATTGCTTTTGGCTTCTAATTATTTATCTTTTTTTATTTGCTTTTTAATTTATTCTATTTTGTAATTTCATTTTATTCCTAATTAATTAGGTTTATAATCCTATTGTGCAAAAAAAGCCAACAAAAAAAGCCCTAATAAAGGACTTATCTATCTTATATGGTGCGGGTAAAGGGACTTGAACCCCCATGGATCTCTCCGCTAGATCCTAAGTCTAGTGCGTCTACCAATTCCGCC
>CAKOMC010000024.1 GCA_934096535.1 uncultured Bacilli bacterium
ATAATTAAGTCTTTTTTTGATATTCTAAATTTCACTTGCAACACCCAATTTCTATGTTTATTATACTATAATAGTTAAAATACTACTAGAATAATTTTTTCTTTTTATTAAAGAAATTAATAACAGCAATAATAATGGCTAAATACATAACAATAAATAATATTAAAGAATATGCTGTTTTATCTTTTTTTGAAATCGGTTTTTTTTCAGCATTATCGACATCGGCTTTTTCGATTTTTGGTCTTTCAATATACATAGATAGAGCTTTATTTAAGTAATTAGTTTTATCTATCTTCCATATATATGAATTGCCTTCTACCGAATCTGCATTATTAGCTGTTACATTTAATTCAGTATAAATTGTAATTGTTATATCATCGACGCTATTTAATAATTCAGCTGGTAGATTATCTAAATGTAAAATTATATTAGAATCATTAACAATGATACTATCTTTTACAATATTATTTATAAAAAAATTATTTTTTAATGATAATTCCTTACTGTCATTCTTTATTGAATATCTATATTCTGAATTATACATTTGATTTGTAGTTACTTTATTATCCCTATAAAAATTATCTTTATTTATGTAATACTTATCAATTGTAAAATTTGTTTTCTGATTTATATAATCCGATAAGTATAATCGTCCTTCATAAAATCCGTCTAAACTTCCATATGTTTCTTTATAGGCATTTTCGTAAGTCTTTCTTGAAGTTTCTACTAGGCTTACACTTTCCTTAATACCTTTATTTGTTATTTCAGTATAATATGAAGCACTACAACCAGAGCTTAGCATTACTAATAGCGTTAATAAAGCAGCTAATTTGATTTTATTTTTCATATATTTACCTTTCATTCTTTCTTTTTTTAGTAATTATAATAAGAATTATAATTATATATACTATAAGTGATATTACTAAAAATGGTATTAATAATCTGCTTTTTGTTTCTTTTATCTTTTCTTCTTTATCAATTTCACTTTGCGTTTTTGATAAGTCTACTTCAAAATTAATTCTTTTTTCATCATTATTGTTTTTATTTATATACCAAATATATCTATTACCAATTATTGAGTCAGCATTATTATTTAAAACAATATAATCAGTTATTATATTAACTGTAAAATTTGTAAAATCACTAACATATTTCATTCTGTTATTAGTAGCACCAATAGCTATTTTTAATATATTGTCTTTGTATGTAATATCTTTATAATTATAATTATAATTTATGGAATTAGCATCTTTATATTTTTCAATTGGATAGGTATATTCATAGAATAAATGATATCCATTATCATCGATACTGTAAGTTTGATTATAATATTCTTCACCGTCTACTCTACTATAATCAGCTTCAACCCAATCTTGATTAGAGTACACCGGATATTGTTTTTTATAATTTTCCATTACATCAGTTACAGTTCTGTTGCTACTAACATTATCTAATACTTCGATTTTTTCGTTTATATTATTTTTATCAATAGTTATTGTATAATTTGCTTCACACCCGCTCAATATAATTATTGAAAGTAAAATAATTAGCCTGTATAATTTGGATTGTTGTGGCATATACTATACCCTCCCATAGGTAAATAATTTCTTGGCTCAAGTGGTTTTCCTGTTGATGTCGGGCGCATTTCGTAATGTAAGTGGTTACCAGTAGATTTTCCGGTTGTACCTACTTCACCAATTTTTTGACCAGCTGTTACTCTATCACCTTTATGAAGATTTTCTTTTTTACTAAAGTGAAAATATAAACTATAAGTCCCATCATCATTTTTAATTTTAAATCCTTGACCAGCACTGTTATCAGCGTAATTTGTATGTCCTTTTACACAGTCATTATAATGTGGATTACGCTTTGTTTTTTCTCTATCATAATATTCTGGTAGACATTGATATGTATAATAATACTCTTTTTCTATAACTCCTGATGTTGCAGCATATACTGGTGTTCCAGCTGGAGCAGCAAAATCTAAACCAGGGTGATATGATTTGCTTGCGCAATACCCTACGCTTAATTCTCCGGTTATCATAGTAAATGTGTTTATTGGCATAACATATCCATCAGTAACCTTAGCAATATCAGCGCCATAAAAGAAACTAATTACTTCCTTATAATTTTTATTTTGCTCCATTACCATGTAGGCGGCGCCCCATTGGCTCATACCAGCACCGTGGCTATATTTATTATTATAAGCTATTGTTCCTTTAGAAATTCTACTTTCAATCCAATTAACAGGAATTTTTAATCCTTTTTGTTTAAGAGTGTAATAATTATCATCTTTGCTAGAATATGTAAAAGCATCCCATCTTGCTTCTTTAGAAATCTCGCCGTTAACCATAATATATTCGCCAGATGTATCACTTACTGCTTGAGTTATTGCTGAATCTGTATTTTTTCTAAATCCCATACTATAAGTACTTGTAGTAAAATAGCATGTATCCCCATCTAAGCTACCATATTTTGAGCTTCCCTTCACAGCGTTGTAAAAATAAGTTCTAGCTGCTACAGCATGGGCTTTTAAGATATCAGGATACTTACTCCAGCCGTATCCTGTTTCATTTGCAACTACTCCTTCAATAAATTCATCATATGAGTAAACTCCAGAGTAATCTTCGGTGTGTCCGTATACTTTACCAACCATGTTATCGGTTACTACTACTTGTGAACATATATTATTTATAACTATTGTTCCAATATCAGTGCCACCACTATTAGTACCACCATTGTTAGATGAATCATTAAAGTTACAAATTGGATACACTATTTGTTTGTCGTCTGCTTTCATAGAATCATCTAACGGCAAGTAATCTTTTATTATATCTTGATAATTTGATTTTGCATTAACTCCGTAAAGTTTTGCTTCATAACCATCGTAATATAAATCACTATCTTTTGAGTAACCAATTACCATCATGTTGCGTACACTTTCAACATTTGTTTTGGCCTTTTCGTAATATTTTTTTAATCTTGATGCTTGCTGAATTGCTTCTTCTATTTCTTCATCTGTAATATTATTAACATCATATTTTGAATTATCTACTACCTCATCTTGAGAAGTTGAATTAGATTCAGTAGTACCATTTCCGCTATCATTTTCGTTTGTTTGGGCATTATCGCTTGAACCATTTGTATTGTTTGATATATCTTCGTTTGGAATATAAATATCTTTAAATCTGTTATCATCGGTTATTGTACATGTGCCAGCACTCTCATTCGTATTTGAGTAATATACTATATCCGAGTGAATTATTACTCCAAGGGCTTTATACATGTTATCTTTGTTTCCTAAAAGGTCATTAAGAAACAAATCTTTCGTATAATAATTTACTATTGCGCCAGAAATAAATTCATCTAAACTATATGATTTTTCTTCTTCGCCATTTTTTATAATTATTGTTTGGCATTTAGTTGCAACATAGCATAATGCTTTTCCATCTTCAGAGGCAAATCCGCCATTATTTGCAGTTATTAATATGACAGCTACTATTGCTATAAGAAATACAATAGCGAAAATTCCAATATTAGACGCAACTAAAATTATTATTTTTTGTTTAATAAAACTTCCTAAGGCTCCAACTATTTGTTCACCAGATGATTGTTCCTCCTCAGTTTCTTCATCAACCTGTTCACCTCTAGTAGCCTGACTATTTCTATTTTTATTTAATATTCTGTCTTTTAATGTTTGTTTAGTTGGCTGATTTGATTGTTTCGACTCTTTTCTGCCATCATTTTCTTTATCGTCGGTATTATCCTCGTTATTTGCATGTTTGCCATGTTTTTTGGAAATATTATTAAATTTGTTTCGAGATGGATTTTTTGATATCGAGTTTGCATCTGAATGATTTTCCCCATTTTTCTTTTTATTAGAATTTGCAATATTTTTTACTGTATTCTGTCTACTATTAGGATTTTCTTTATTATCGCCGACAGATTTTTCAATACTTTTATCGTCTTTTTGATTAATATTTTCATTTTTTCTTTGCTCTGGATTGATTGAATTTTTGCTGTTTTCTAATTCATTACCGCCATCAAAGGACTTTGGTTGATAATTGGTTGGTTCTTTTGAATAAGAATTGTCTTTTTCAATTGGTGGTATTTTATTGGTAGCACTACTAATGTCATTTACAGATTGAAGTGGTAAAGGTGAAGTCTTTGGGTTTTTATTTATATTTTTGTTAATCGATAAATCATCATTTAAAGATTTTTGAAAATTTGTTTGTTGTTTGGTTTCTTCACTTAATTCATTTTTGGGTTTTAAACTATCATCCTTTTTATTCTGATCATTTTGATTATTATCTTGCATTTACTTCACCGCCTTATTTCCACTTTATTTTATCATAATTATTAAAAAAAAGCAGTAAAAACTGCTTTCTATAGTCCACCACCAGATCCAAAGGAATCTAGTTCTTCATTAGTACAAATTACATATATTTGCATACGCCTTGAGCCACATATAAATAAACCTTGACCTTGATTATAATACTTAATGTTATTCTTTTCTGCTTCATTTAAATCTATTAATAATGATAAATCATCAACAGCTTGTTTCTTTAATCCCATTACTAAGTAATATGAGGCATTATCAAATATTGCTTTCCCATGCATAATAAGGTTTGGTGCTGCAAAATCGGTTGGTTGTTGAGTAATTATAATAGTGCCACTATTATATTTACGACTGCGTCTTTGAATTTGGGCTAAAAATTCGGCTCCTAATTCATTTCTTGATGATAATAGAACATGAGCCTCATCTACGGATAATACTGATGTTACAGTTTTATCTAAACATAAGCCCCAAGCATATTTTAAGATGTTAAAGAATACAGCATTTCTAATATTATCATCGCTATTCATCAAATCTCTAATATTAAAGACAATAAAATCACTATTAATATTTAAAGTTGTGTGACCATTAAAATAATATCTTAATTCATTTGTAAATGGTCTTATTTTAAGTTCTAATCTTTCTAGAACATCTCTTTCTCTAGTTTTATCCGGCATTGATAATAATCGTCCACGGATAGTGGCGTATAAATCATCAAATGTTGGATAATCATTACTTGTTAATTTAGAAAAATCAGTATTAAAATCAATCTTAAATCTTCTGTAAGTATCTTGTAATACTTCACTAAACATAGTTAGGACATCTTCTTCAATATCAGGTGAATAGTACTTCATAAAGGCTTTTTGCGATTGAATAGCTCTTGTTAAAATAGTATAACCTAGGCCTTGAGCAATATCTTCTTCATCGGCATCCATTACTACTTCAAGCGGGTTAATCATACCAAATTGACCACCTTTACCCAAATCGATAAAATCACCATTTAGGAATCTAGCCATATCTTCAAGTTCACCTTCTGGGTCAATGGCTACAACTTTATAGCCGTTGCGAATATGACTACGAAGTAATAATTTAGCAGCAGTTGATTTACCGGAACCTGAAGTACCTAAAATAATCATATTTCCGTTGTTTCTATTGTGTTCTTTTTTTACTTGATATAAGAATTGATTGAATAAAACTACACCACCAGAATAATCTACACCAAATAAGGTTGAATTACCTACATCTTTAACGCTATCAAAAATAAATGGATACATAGCAGCAATAGTTGGGCTTGGAATTGGGGTACCAATTCTTTCTTCAATATCTTGCTTTGGAAATATCGGTAAAATTGATTTAAGAACTTTTTCTTGTTCAAACATAAGAGGTATTCCTTGCATGCCCATAGCATCAAGAAAACTTCTTACATTCATTTTTTTATTTTCTAGATCTTCTTTAGAATCGCCCATTACCATTAAATGTAATTGAAAGTCAAATACTCTTGACTGAGTTGCTGCAAGCATCTGAACAAATTGTTCTAATGATTCATAATCCTGTCTAATTCTTTCTTGAATAGTTCTATCTTTTTCATTTTGATATCTTTGCTTTAAATCAGCAATTTCTTTATTAATCATTTTTTGCATAGTAGAAAACTCAAGCGGTATATGTTTGGCAACTACTTTAACACCTGCAATGTTTGAAAGATCTGAAAGATAGCCTGGCGCGATATATTTTGGAAAACTTACAATGGTAAATATTGTACAATATTTACCACTTATCATGAAATCTGTTACATCAAATTTCATTCCTTTTGGCGCTAATTCACTTTTAATATTTATCATTAAAACATCACCGTCCCAAAATTAGTTTGTTTTCCTCCGTTTAAGAAGTTATCTAAAATCATTCTTAAATCATTATTTGATACTTGCATAGAATTTAATCCACAGTTAGCTAGTCCACTCATTAGAGTTCTTAATTTCTTCTGAATTAAATCCATTCTCTTTTCTTTAAACAGAAAATAATATTCAGTATCAACAACATTATACTCTGCTCCCATGAAAGCATTAGCTTTATTAATATCTTGCATAATAAGCTTTCTAGTAATGTTATTTGTAGTTTTATTATATAATACTTGTAATTGGGCTAGATATAAATTAATGTCCACGGGTCTATCAGCAATTATCATCCAGAATTCAAAATCGATTGTATTATAAAAGTTTCTTAACTGAACAATAACATTATTTCTAGCCCCTTCTTCTAGTATAAAGATGTTTTTAGGTTCTACTTTTATTCCGCAAACGAAATAGCCGTTTTCTAATTGAATCATTCCGTTTGTAATATTTTTTACTGGTAGCCAATCTTCACAATACTTATTGGTTCCATTTGTCTTCTCGACCATAGGCATCTTTAACACACCAACCTTTCCATTTATACATTCTTTGATTAAAGAAGAATGCAAATATATTGCCTAGAAATGTCATCATATTATGATAATGCATTACTGGCATAACCAAAAACCCAGAAATGAGTAAAGGAGTACATTCAAGCAATATTATATATAAATCACTTGTCTCAATAACCATCAAAAGTATTATTGTAAACAGAGCTCCTATACCAAAAACAATTAAATCTGTAACTGTAAAGAAATTAAATATTAACTGTGATTTCTTTGAGTTAGCTGGTATTAAATAATTATCCAATCTTATGTCCTCCTATTATTTCTTCTCTGATTTTTTTCTTATTGATTCGCTATATTGATTCATTTGACCAACTAAAGTATCATCAATTTTTTTAAATATACTTGCAACATCTTTTGTTGTGGTATTTCTTTCATTTTTATCGCTCAAATAACTTGAGACATCAGTATTATCAGGAACCAATGATCGGGCAGCTTCAACAGTGCTTCTAAAATCTGTCAACATATTTTCAAAATTTGTTTGGGCAGCTTTGCTTAACTGTCCTATATAATTCTCATCGCCATTTTCTATTCTTTCATCTATGTATTTTTCAGCTGCGGTTTGATTATCCTTAGCATCCCTATATTGTTTTTCAGCATCATCCAAAGCTTTAGATAAAGCTTCTTGGCGTTGCTTAACGCCAGCAACAGTCTTACTAAAATCACCTTCCTTGGCATATGCTAAAGATTGTTTAGCCAAAGCAGCTTCTAAATTTTGCTTAGCATTATGAAAATCTATTCCGTTCTGAGCTTGTTGTACTGCTCGTCTTGCAGCGGCAACTTCATTATCAGCTGTAGTTCGTTCCATTTGGATTCTTGTGGGATTAAAACTGTCGTCTCCAACCTCGTTTTGAATAGCTGCCCATGCCTTCATAGCTTCATTTCTTTTTGTTTCTGCTTTTGCTGTTTCAAATTCTAAACCGGCTAATGTTTCGCCGTCTTCATTTGTTAACTTCGATTTGTTTTCTTCTTTTGAGCGTTGTTCTTTAGCAAAATCTTTTATTGCCTTTTCTTTATTTATAACAGCAGAAGCTGTTTCATGTTGAACCTTAGCATGCTTAAATGTTGCCTCTGGCGCATTAATCCAGTCTCCGATAGACCCGATAGCATCTTTACCATGACCAACAGCAGCACCTACTATTCCACCAACTAATGGTATATCCATTTTATGTTTTTCTTTAAAATCTTCTCTTTTTAATTTTGCTTCCATAGCGGCATCAGCACCCTCACCAGCAAACTTTACTGAGTCGCTCCACTTTTTTGCGTCTTTTCCATTTGAAAATGCTCGTATTCCGCCACTCGCTGCTCCTGCAACACCTGAGGCAGCGGCCCCAAATAAAGCCCCTGCAGTTCTGACACCTCGGCCCAAATTACCAGTTTTACCCAAGGGTTTGTTCCATGCATTCTTAATATTTGTTCCACTTGCTCTGATATTTCTTAATCCAGATGTTATTGCTCCTCCAGTAGCTCCAAGCGCTCTAAAGCCACCAACTTCGGCAAACGAATCTTTAAATCCAAGCTTAAACCCTTTACTATCAAATCCAGGGAATAACTCACCAATCAATTTAGGTGCTTGTTTTAAGAATCCAAAAATACCAATAATAAAGGCGGCTTTAGCAAGTAACAAAATTATACCGCTAATCCCTCCATTGCATGTAGGCATTTTATTACTAAATACATATTCTGGTAAATATCTAACCGAGTATGCAGCAAATGCTATTGCAATTACTCTAACAAATACTTCTAAAAAGCATGAAGTTGCTTTCTTTAACCAGTTATCAAAAACTTTCTTTTGATTTGGGATTACTAATGTCATTATTGGCAATGGAGCTACCAATTGTAAATACGAGAGTTTAACTGACCTTACAGCTATATCAATAACAAATCCAAGTAAAACATATGCGCAGTATAAACCCGCTACAGTAGATACCAAATATAAATATCCCAGCTGTCCATTATCAAAAGCATCATCAAAATCGCCTAAAGCTTCAAAAATCGATTTATCACCTTTGTTAATAAATTCGAAAGCCTCTGTAAGTGTCATTTCACCGTCGTCAGAATTCACACCATTATAAAGATTTTTATTGTTTTCAGAGCTGCCATCGGTTTGCTTAACATAATAGAAGCTTTGAAATAATGTTAATGCCATTTCATTCGAAAAGTTTGTTCCCTCATCTTCGGTGCCTGTTGGCACAGCAAAAAACTTGTTTATAACATTACTACATAATATTCTGTTTTGAAATTCATAAGCATAATCGAATACAGATGGCACTATAGCTATACCGATAATTGCAAAAATGAGATTTTTTACTATACCAGAAAAAGATGAATTTTTACCCTTAGTAGCGTTATCTGGATTTATTATCGCACTAATCAAGGCATATGCTACTAAAAATAAGGCAACTACGCCAACAATTATATAGACCCTATCGGCTAAATCTTGCATTCTGGGATTTTCAAATAACCTTATTTGACTTAAAAAAGTAAAAATTCTATATAAATAACTAATTAAGGAATAAATTATACTATCTAGTGCTAAAAAAATTGTTCTTAATATTTTTCCAAATATTTTCGATAATGCATCGGTCAATATATTTTGACCAAAAGCTTTTAAGATAAGCATTACTTTCACCTCATTTCAAAATTTTACATGTACCATAGACATTTGTCCATCTTAATATGTAGTCCAAAATTGTTGGAAAAACAAACAATAATACCGCATAAATTAATCTCTTCGCAGTTTTATTTAGAAATTTTGACAGTGCGTCTTTATCTCCACTTGTTACTACTTTTACTAAATCCATTATGCTTAAAACAACTACTAATACTGGTCCTAAAAATTGAATGAATTTAAGTATTTCTTTAAGCATATGGCCAAATGTTGTGTCATCATTAAAATCACCAAAAATAAAAGTACAATCACCATCAGGATCTCCCCAATCATAGTTGTTGGAATCATCATCATCTGTATTACTACTGCTACTACTACCACCTTTATTATTTGCTTGTAATAATATTTTTACAACTTGATTCTCTTTGCTGTCATGTCTTGTACAATCTAACATTATTGCCGTTTCTTGATTTGGTTCTTTGTCAGTAACTCTAACATAGGCATAGCCATCATTTACTTCATTTGTTATTAAAGAATTATTTTCATTGGAACTATCTTTAAATTTACAATATGAATATTCCGATAATTTCTTGTTACCTTCTTTTTTTGATAGACTTATTATACTTGGTTCACTTGTCGTTGTATTATTGGAATTTTGATTATTGTCACTAGAATTATTATCCCCGTTAGGGTCTCCATTAAATTCCTTTGCGCCCATTCCAACATAAACAATTACCCTTTCTCTTGAATGTAGGGCATTTTTTTTGATGCAATCAAACGTATTAATATAATTTGTTGCAGTTTTTCCGGGAGATTCCACTACATAAAAAGCAACCGCATCACTAACTTGTTTAACATCAGCATATCGATAATTTTCCAATCTCCGACACGACGAATAGTCCGAGGAAGTTGTAGTTGAACTATCAGGCACTTTTATATTTGAGCTTGTTATCATACTCTGTACTGTAGCCTCATTTTTATAAGCACTGGAATAGAAATAGTATGATATCTCTTTATATGTCGGTGCAGCGTTATCGATTAATGCAGTGTTGCTTATTTTCACCGAGATTTCGTATTCATCTTTTACCCAAGGCATTGCAGAATGGCATTTTATCTTTGCAGTTACGTAGCCAATTTCAGGAACTTTTTTTAAAATCAAATAGGACTTTATTCCTCTTTTTACTTCTAAATAATCATCGGCTGCTTCATCCAAATTTTCGCAAACACTTGCAGGTATTTCTTTTCTTGACTCATTAGTATTAAAATCAATATCAATTTTTTTTAGATTATCATTATCAGCCAACACAAAAGAATTAAAAAACAAACCAAATAATGCAATAAATATATATAAAACACTCTTTTTTTTCATAAAGTACCTCTTACCCCACGATTATAACATAAAAAAACTAATATTTAAACAAAATATTAGTTCCTTTGGTCAAGAGTGCTCCTATGTTTCAATTTGGCAAAATATCAAAGATTACTCTTGCAATAAATGATTTTTTTGATATATTCCAATTTTGTTTTATTTATAGCAATTGGTTACATTTAATTTGCTTCAATTAACAAGCTAGTTTCAAATAGCTTTATTAATAGTTTCAACGCCTTATTATTCTGCTTTTTATTAACAATATGTCTAGTTATTTAACTCATTCTCTAATTTTATTTAATAAATAGTTATTATATAATTTATAAGACCAATTTTATTTTGCAATTTTTTAATTGCTCTTTTTTGATTATATGTATTTAATTATTATCTTTTTTTCAAAGCATAAAAAAATAGTGTTTAATCTGCTCTTCAACACTATTTATAATTATTTTTAAATTAGTCAGTTCCGCAGTACTTAGTTTTTACATCTTGACTATCATTTAAAACATAAGCCCAACAGCATCTCCAACCTGTTGCATCATCAGTCTTAACTGTATCACTTGATGGTGTACCAGCTACCGCTGTCATCAAAGCCCCAACAATTGAAGGAATAAAGAATACTAAAATTGCAGCAATACAGCGCATAGCAAATGACTTTAAATTCTTTGTTACTTCATCTGGTTTACCAGCTACTACTGATTTTCCAACATCTAGCATGCCAAATACAATTAATAACAAAGGAATAACAATCTTGAAAATAGTCACAACATAACCAACTAATATTAAAAACGATTGTAACTGCCTGCAAATAGAACCAGCACTTACATTCTCATCAAGTAGGTAAATTAACATATCTAATGACATAAACATCTCCTCATTTCTCTAAATAAATATTACAATAAAATATATACATTGTCAAGAAAATTACTCATCCTTAACAATACCAAATAGCTTACCTACAGGCTTCTTAGCGCCACTAGTAGGTGTTTGTTTATCAAACCCCATTTTATATAGTAAATTATTTAAAATAGGATTTCTTTCTTTCTTATCATCTAAAGGAGGAATAGATTCAAATACTTTACAACGGGATTCATATTCAAAATCTTTAATATCTTTATCTGATAATAAGCATTTATTAAGGACTAATTTATAATTCTTCATCTTAGTTAAAACCATACGATCAGCTCTGATAAGTTTATTTAACTTAATAGTACTAGGTTCTATTAAGTGTAATACTTCACTAATGGAAGCTGCTTTAGGTGATTCATTAATATCTACTAAGATAATATCATAAGTATTATTTGGATTTTTAATAATGGAATCTAATTCACTAGTAGTAACACTACGCATATCTTGGTCATTAAAGTACATAAAGTCATTTTTATCTACCTCAATAGCCAATGTTTTATAATTATTTTCTAGTTGTTTTTTTAACATATAAGTTAAGGTAGTAGCACCTGCATGTTCAGTTAGATTTTTGATAGCTATTACTCTACTGCCCATAAATACTCTATTAATAGAATTGTTTAAAAAGTTAGAATTAATATTATCTGGTTCTAAACTCACATTCATATTGGCATTAGGATTTCCTCCTAACATATGGTATCTGGCAACATCCTTATAAGTATTAGGATTATCTATTAAATAGACTAGGTTATCTACGCTTCTTGTAAAGTTATATATTCCCATTGAAACTAGTTCTGAAAGGTAGGTTGGTGAGTTAACTTCTTTAGAATCATCTAAAAGTAAAATAACTTTATTCATATCTAAACCAAAAGATAATTTTTGAATATTAGTTATATCTTTATAGTTTTTAACTGCAGTGATATCTAGAATCATCTTATTAAAAAAGAAGTTTTGAAAGTTACTAACGATTACATCAGCATCATATTCACCCCGAACATTTTTGATGATGTCTATGGGCAAGTTAGTTAACATTTCACTGTAACGATTAGAGATTATGACATTCATAAATTAAATTGTTTCCTTTCTTATTCAGTAACTGGAAGGTTATCAGCAACGACTCTTAATTCCATTGTAGTTCCATCAGCACTAAAGTCTATTATATCGCCAATAACAGGTAAATTCAACGAAAAAAATAGTTTGACACGATAGGTATAGCTTTTGATTTCGCCACCTTCATATAGGTTTACAGCTTTACTAACACAGTAATAATATTTTTCACTAGTTGAGTTAACCGTTCTTAATACAGCGTCTTTTGATAAGTTGTCAACCGCATATTGCCCAACTTGACAAGAGCCTTTAGCATTATAAGCATTTCCTACTAAATAATTATTAATAATACCTACAGCTTTAGTAGAGCCAGTTGTTAAACCTTCTTGTCTTTCAATAATACTTACAATATCATTTTTAGCTTTAAAGACTTTATAGTAACTAACTGATACAGTTAAATAAGCGACAAAGATTAAAATAAAAATAATTATAATTTGGAATTCCCAAGTGGCACTCATTGACTCTTTCATTTGCAACCACCATCTTCAGTTGGGCAGAATACGACTCTACTATTGCCTTTTAAATTGAAATTAAAAACAGTATTAATTATTGGTAAATCAAGGGCAAAGAATACTTTAACATCATAGTAGGCAGCTTTAGGAAACTGACCATTATAAGTATCAGCAACCGTAGTATGTCTGGTTATACAAATCATTCCTTTTTCGGCATTTTCAGTCATATTTCCAGAACTATCGATAGCAAAATAGCTGGCATTGTCAACATTTGTATCAACATCACATTTGCCCGTTGAACGATAACCTACTTGATTCATATATTCTTTTATTTCGTCTCTGGCATCCGGCCCAATACCGTTATGTTCTTGGATTATATTTATGATTCTACTTTTTACATTATAAGCTTTAGTTTGATTTAAACTAATACATAAATATCCTGTAAATAGTAATATAAATACAATAACTATATTGGTTAAACTTAGTACACCAATTGACTCCTTCATATTCTTTTATCCCTTCCATACACAATTAAATGTTTCGCCCTTATAATGACATTGTACTGTCGAACAGCCATTTGGATTAGCAGATGTATCGCACTTTTCACATACAGCAGCTTGACACTTAGTATTAGCACTTATGTTATTTCTTAACATTGGCCATATTAAGGTATAGAAAAAAGCCATAAGTGCTGCTACGGCCATAACTACAACTATAGTTAAATTTAATTCTCCTGTGGCTTCTTTCATGACTTTCTCCCTTTTTTATTTGATTATTTTGTCTTACAAGTTATTGTAGCTTGTTCAAGCTGTCCGTTTTTTTCCATCGTATAATCACATGTATATGTTCCGTTAGCTTCAGCTCCGTGACAATTTACATATCCCGCCTCTCCAGTTTGACCCTCGGTATAATTTTGACCATAAGAACAAACACTTTGAGATAAAATTGTTTTCTTAATGCTTGGCCAAATGAAGGCATAGAAGAATGCAGCTACTGCAGCGATTGCTACTACAGTAATAACTGTCATATTTAATTCACCAGTTGCTTCTTTCATATATTATTATTCCTCCTATCTTATAAGAGTATTATATAATTTTTTTTATTTATACGCAAGTAGTTGAAAATATTTTTTTAAATGCGAAAAAAAATCGACTACATATTTACCTTTAAATAATAGTTGATTTTTAAAACTGTTTTTATCCTTATATACTATTTTTTTTAATAAAGCCTTTATGTTTGATAGTCTTATTTTACCATCACTTGAAAGTGTATTCAAGCAAAGTATTATTGCGGTTTATCGCAGATTTTGCAGTTTTTTTATAGATAATTAAAACCAATTTTTAATTTTTGCTTATTAATACATTCTTATTTAGAGTAATTCATATTCTACTAAATTACTAAAAAACACACTTATAAATTTATTCTTCCTAATAAAAAGTCTATAGCACTAATTTGTTTTATACCTTCATAGTCAACGCATTCATAATCTAAGGTGATAATATATTTGGGATAATTATCAGGTATCGCTTTCAACGGTCTTAATTCATGATTTAGAGTTTTTTCATCTCTTACAGATAAGGATACTTGAATATATTTAAGGCCATCATTATTTTTTATTACAAAATCAATTTTCATATCATCATATTTACCTATGTAAATGTCATAATTTCTTCTTTTTAGTTCTAAAAAATTATATTTTCTAAGATACTTCCATAATCTCTAACGCTCCCTAGCAAATATTTCCTTAATCCTAAATCACAAACATAGTATTTATCGCCAGTTTTCAAATACTCTTTGCCTTTAATATCATACCTAGATACTTTATAAACAATATAACTATCTAGTAAATTGCTCAAATAATTTTCAACTGTATTAACAGAGCATTTTCTATTATTAGATGTTAGAGTATTAGCAATTTTGTTTGTGGAAACTAATTGACCAATATTATCAAATAAAAATCTTACAATACTTTCTAAAATCATTTTATCCTTTATATTATTTCTAGTAATTACATCTTTAAGCAAAACGGTATTGTAAATTCCATCTAAGTAGTTTCTAATCAAATCATTGTCATTATTTAAATTTAGAAGATATGGAAAGCCACCATTTTGAACATATAGATCATATTTTTTATTTTCGTTATCATCTCCATAATATGCAATGAATTCTCTAAATGATAATGGTAACATATGAATTTGCATATATCTACCAGTTAGATAAGTTGCTAGTTCTCCTGATAACATATATGAATTAGAACCTGTTATATATAAATCAACATTATCTTTTATAAATAAACCATCTACTACTTTTTCGAAGTTATTTAATATTTGTATTTCGTCTAGAAATATATAGTTCATTTTATTTTTCACTAATTTTTTATTTATATAATTGTATAGTTCTTGCCAATCATTAAATATATTATCTTTTGGATTTTCAAAATTTATACTAATTATTTGTTCTTTGGACACTTTATTTTCTAAAAGATATTCTTTAAATAACTTAAATAAAGTTGATTTACCACATCTTCTAATTCCTGTTATTACTTTTATAATTTTTTTGTCTTTTAATTTAATTAAAAAATCTAAATATTCTGGTCTTTGTATCATAGTGCACCTCTGCCTAAATTATAAATCTTTTTTTGTGCAAGTTTTTTCATTGTAGTGAAAAAACTCGTGATTTTTATGTGCTTTTTTCAGCAACTGTATTAGCTGTATTTTTAATTATTGCGGTATTTATAAAATTACATATAAAATAATTCCAAATTTAATGATAAAATTAAAAAAATCATTAAATTTGGAATTTTTATTTTAACTAAGTAAAGTATACACTCCTACTTTGAAAGTGGCGGGTAGGAAAAAATAAATATTTTATATACTTATCTTATCTTGATTTGCCACTACTCATTGACTCTTGAGGAGTTCTAAAAGCATTCATTTTAATAGCTATATCTTTGCTACGAATCTGATTTTCAATTAATCTTAATTTTTCTAAAAACAACATTTCTTTTTCTTTACTAAGAAACTTTTGATAACGATTAAGAAGGATACCTTTTAACATAGCAACTTCGTCTAAAACTATAGCAGTATCAGTACTAGAAGCATCTTCATCATTAACAACATATTGAGCATATTTTAGAAGAGCTTTAAATTTATCTTGAAATTTAATAGACAAAATATTGTCAACTAAAATGGGATTTACCACTACTACTTTGTTAACACTAATAATAGTCTTTTCTTTTTTAGGATTAAATTTATACCCTTCTAAATCAGGAGTACTATAAAGAGATAATTTATCTTTATTTTTAGTTAGTACATATGCCATAATGCTTCTTTTACTTAAAAATATTTTTTAAGTTTTATCCTCTCATAATAAAGTAAATTTTTTTAACTTACTTTATGGATTTTTATATTTGTTGTTTATTATTTATTAAGATTAATCGTTAGTTTTGTTTAATAGATCAGGGCGGCGTTCTTGGGTTTTTTGAATGCGCATCTTACCTCGCCATTTAGCTATTTCGGCATGATTACCACTTAAAAGCACATCTGGTACTTTCATTCCTCTAAACTCGGCGGGTTTAGTATAGGTTGGATAGTCTAGGAGATTATCCTCAAAGGATTCACTACTTAAAGAATCGTTATTTATTGCTCCTTCTAGTAGCCTTACAACGGAATCGGTAATAACACAGGCTGCCAGTTCACCACCGGTTAAAATGTAATCGCCAATGCTAATCTCGGCATCAGCAAGAGTTCTAATGCGATCATCAAAGCCCTCATAATGACCACAGATGATAATAAGATGTTTTTTGCTTTTTAAAGCTTTCGCTGTACTCTGATTATAGGGTTTGCCATCAGGTGTTACCAGGATAACATAAGAGTCAGGTGTTTTTATCTCATCAAGACAACGGAAAATTGGTTCACATTGTAAAACCATTCCCGCCCCACCACCATACGGGGTATCATCGACTTGATTATTACTTCGCAAGGAGTATTTACGAAAATCATGGATATTTATAGTTACTAAACCTTTATTAATACTGCGTTTAATAATAGATTCATTAAGGAATCCGTTTATCATATCAGGAAATAAGGTTAAAATATCAATTGTCATAAGATTAGTTCACTTCCCCCTTCGGTTATTATTTTTTTATCTTGAAGATTTACCCTTTTTATATAATGGGATTTTAAAGGTATATAAAATTCTTTTTTCCCCAAAACATCTAATAAGGTATTACCATTATCTAAGTAATAGTCTTTTACAGTACCAATTTTCTTATCTTTATCATAGACATCAAGTCCTATTAAGTCACTTAAGATATAAGAGTCGTTATCTAAATTTAAGGTCTCTCTTTTAACATAGACTAAAAGACCTTTTAAGGAAAGCACTTCATTAATATTAGTTATACCTTTAAATGTTACCATATCAAACATTTTATGATGACGATATGTGGTTATAGTAAATTCTCTTTTCTCAGAGCCAACATAAAGGTTGATATCTTTTTGAAAAACCTTATTTTTTAACTCAAAGTCACTTAAAATTCTTAACTCGCCTTTGATACCATGGGTATTAACAATTTTTCCTACACATACATAATCATTATTCATAGTCATTCTTACTCATTTCATACATTATTATTGAGGCAGCAATACCAGCGTTTAAACTTTCAGCTTGTGGTGACATGGGAATATAAATATTTTGGTCGACCAGATTTTTCAGGTTAGTTTTCATACCATTTCCTTCGTTACCAATAACGATAGCATATTTTTTGGGAAATTTAATGTCGCCTAGAATATGACCGTTAACAACATCGGTTCCATAAATTGTGTAATTATTATTATTTAAATCCTTTAAAAAAGTATTTAGGTCTTTTCTTAAAATATTTAGTTTAAAAAGCATACCCTCACTAGAGCGAATGGTTTTATCATTATATAAATCAACACAGTCATTACCTAATATGAGGGTATCGACATTAAAAGCAACGGCACTACGAATAATAGTTCCCAGATTACCAGGGTCCTGAATGTTATCAAGGATAAGTAAGCGGTTGCCATAATTTAGAGTCGGTAATTTTTTTACAAGACCAAGATAACTACTGGGGCTTTCTAAAGAGCTTATTTTATTCATGATATCTTTGGTTACTTCGTATTTAATGATTTTTTCATCTTCTAAAATATTAGAATCAATATTGGTATCTACAAGATAAAGTTCTGTTAAGAAACCACTTTTATAGGCTTCTTCAACTAAATGTTTAGTTTCAACGATAAATAGGCCTTCTTCATCACGAAACTTTTTCGTTTTTAATTTGTTTATATATTTAATTTTTTTATTTTCTAAACTGGTTATTATGTCCATAAAACGCCCCTCCGTCTTTCTAATTTTATCACAATTTTAGTTACTTAAATACTTCTTTTTTAATTAAGTTATAGATTTCTTCATGAATATCTAGCATATCTTTTAAATGATCTTTTTTAACACAGCTGATGATATGGTGATGGTTAATATCAGCAAGTTCTAAATAAGTTTCTTCGCTAGTTTTAATGTAAAGAGGTGAATCTTTGGTATCATCATAACCGATGCGACCGCGTTTTAATTCCATAACCATTTTATAGGGCATATGTAAAAGAATGGTGAAATCAGGATGAGGGAGTTCTAAAAGGTCATATTCTAAAGTTTCTAGCCATTTATAAAGTTTTAAGCGTTCTTCTTTATCAGGAATTTTACAACCTTGATATGCCATATTCGATTCAACATAGCGGTCTAAAATGACATCATAGCCTTCTTTTAAGTAACTATCTATCATTTTATAATTGTATTTACGGTCAGCTGCATAATAAAGAGCGGCCACTTTGGGGTCAACTTCGGTTACTTTTTCTTTGAAGTAAGATGGACAAATGTATTCTTTTCCCATGTAAGGACCGCCGATAATTTTACCAGTTGGCGAATCGTACATGGGAAAAGCAAAATGTTCAACTTTTCTTCCTTCTTTTCTAAGTCTTTGGACAAGTAAATGAACTTGGGTATCTTTGCCGGAACATTCGGTTCCTTCGATTACAATGATTTTTCCACGCATAACATCACCTTACTTACTTAATATATCACAAGTTATAGGGCTTGGCAATTATTTGAGAATATGATGGCAAACTGTTCTTAAGTTTATAAATAATCCTTTTTTCGGGTGTGGTGGGTGGGAAGTAATCCCAAATTAATAGATAAAAAAAGAAGAATCTCTTCTTCTTAGAATTTAACTTTAACATTTTCGCGTTCTTCTTCTGTTGCATTAAAGTAAGCACTAGTTTTAAATCCAAACATGCCTGCTACAATGTTACTTGGGAAGACTTCTACTTTGTTATTATATTTCATGACAACATCATTATAAAATTGACGAGCATAAGATATTTTATCTTCAGTTTCCGTTAAAGTAGTTTGTAATTCCCTAAAACTTGCATCAGCTTTTAATTCTGGGTAACTTTCTGCTAGTGCGAATAACTTAGTAACAACTTTATTTAAATCGTTATTAGCAGCAATTTTACCTTCTGGTGTATCGCTTGATAGGTATTCATTACGAGCTTTTACTACTGCTTCTAAGGTATCTTTTTCATGAGAAGCGTAACCTTTTACAGTTTCAACTAAGTTAGGAATTAAATCAAATCTTCTTTTTAATTGAACATCAATTTGAGCCCATTGGTCTTTTACTCTATTTCTTAGGACTACAAAGGAATTATAAGTTGAACCTAAATAAATAAGAATTAAAACAACAATGATAATTAAAATAATCCACCACATATTATCCTCCTATAAATATAGTATAACATAATTTAATTAAATATTAAAAAAAACTACTATTTGGATAGTAGTCGTAAAACTATTTAGTTGGTTCTTCTGTAGTTTCTTTATTTAAAACATCTTTGCCTTTGTAGAACCCACATGCCATACATGCACGATGAGGTTGGATAGTAGCACCACATTTAGGACATGTAGTTAATGCTCCAACTTCTTTTTTTAAGTGAGTACGACGCATTCTTTTTTTAGTTTTACTTGTTCTTCTAAATGGAACTGCCATAATTTCACTCCTTCCCTTCATCAAGTAGAGTTCTAAAACACTCTAATCTTGGATCATCTTTTTTGGAATTTTCATCTCTTACTTCCCAAAACTCGCCTTTTTTAGTTTTTACTTCATTATCTTTTGAGACAACGATGGGAACTTCCAGTACAATATTCTCCCATAAAACTTCTTTTAGGTCAAGACTATTTTGGGGCTTTTTGCCCTTTTTTTCATCTTCT
>CAKOMC010000025.1 GCA_934096535.1 uncultured Bacilli bacterium
ATAACACAAAATAGCATAAATTATAACTCATAATAGCATTTTCTAAATAATTTTTTTAAAAATGTAAAAATTATTATAGGTGATATAAATGATAAATTTTACAAGATTAAAAGATATTAGGGAAAATGCGGATATTAGTCAAAAAGAAATGGCCTCTATTTTAAAAGTTAAGCGTTCTACTTACTCTTTATGGGAATTAGGTATTAATATTATTCCTCTTTCCTATATTGTCTCTTTTGCTGATCATTTTAACTATACGATTGATTATTGCCTAGGTTTAACTAATATTAAGAATAGTCCCAACAAAAAAGGACTTGATTTAATAGTCCTTGGTAATAATATGAAAGAGATTAGACTTAAAAACAATTTATCGCAAGAAAATATTGCAGACTCTCTAAAGGTTACGCAGGCTTGTATAGTTCGTTATGAAAAAGGTTTGGTCTGTATCTCTACTTCTAATCTTTATAAATTTTGTAAAGAATTTAAAGTTTCTATGAGTTATATTTGTGGAAAAAGTGCCAAATAAAAACTGCCTTCCTTCTTTAGCAGTTATATTTTTTTCTTTCTTTTTTTCGCATACATTAAATTATCGGCTTCTTTAATTAAATCTTCTACAGAGGTATGATTATCATTTTGAAGGGCGTAACCAATACTAAGTTTTATATTATATTTGTTATTGGTTTCTTTATTATACTTTTTTTCTTCTTCTTCGATTTTGGCTATTAATTGGGCAACTTCATTTTCATTTTGGACATTACCTACAATAACGAATTCATCACCGCCATACCTTGCTAAAGAATAATTTTTATGGGTATTATTTATAGCCCTGTTTAGAATATCGGCTATCTGAATTAAGGCTTTGTCTCCTTCTAGATGACCATATTTATCATTTATTATTTTAAAATCATCGACATCCATTAGCATTAGAAACATTGATTTATTACTATAATATATTTTATTAGCTCTTTTATTAAAGGCTCTTCTATTATAAACACCAGTTAATTCATCGTAATTAGCCTCTTTTTTTTGATTATTAAAATAAATTAGTAATTCGGATAAGGTAAATCCCACTTGTCCTAAGATAATACCATAATCGTAACTTTGGACACCTGCACTTACTACTGGAAGTAAAGTAAATAGTATTAAACTTTTAATTTCATTTTTATTTTTTTTATTATGAAAATAATAAGATATTAAGTTAGTAATAATTATTAGGACATATAAGATATTTACAAAGTTATATAAATATAAGTATTTACTAGGACTATATAAATTATCAATGCTAATTGTAAATAATATTTTCTTATTAAAATTAATTATAAGAAAGAAAATACTTAAGATAAGAGGAATATAAAGAATAAACTTATATTTTTTTTCTTGGGAATTTATTCTTTTTAAAATATAATTGGTATAAAAATAACCAGTAAGAGATTCACTAAAAAAATAAAGGGAATGACTAATTATTAAAATAATTTGACTCAAGTTATAACTGGTTCCATTAAATATTCCGGATATTAAGGCGAATAGAGAGAAGGATATGGTGGCTAATAAGGTTTTTTCGTAATACTTATCAGAAGAGTTACTAAGACTTTCATCTTTAAATTTATCGAAGATAACTAATAATATTATGATACAGATAATATTTATTTCTAAATAATAAATTGGCATTAGAATCACCCCTTCTCTCTTTCCTAAATTTTATCTAAATGCCTCAGAAGTAATTTCTTATATCTAGTTGCCTTTTATTTATTAGTAAATCCTACCTTGATACTACCAATGCCACCTTCTATTTTTAGGTGGTTGTTGCCATTACCAATGGTATCATCATTATTATATATTTTATCCGCAACATAGATACTGCCAATTCCTTTTTCGACATTTAATTGGTAAATTTCTTGATTACCAAGTAGATTTAATTCGACGGCACCTACACCACATTCGATTTTAGAACTTCCTAAAATACTAGCGTTTATAAATACTTTACCAACTCCTAAATCGAAGTCCACATTATTTAAAGTGCCAGCCAGTATTTCAGTTAAACCTGCTCCACTTTCAATTTTTGTTTGGTTATTAACTTCTAATTGTTCTAATAAATTTTTACCGGCTCCTAAATTTAGATCTAAGATATCAGTATTTAAATTAGCAATATGGGTTTTGCCGGCGCCCATTTCTATTTTTACGGTTTTAAAATTAGATGCACTTGGTAAAGATATTTTTAAGACTAAATCACTAGCATTAAAACTAGGAGTGCCTTTTTCGTGAATTTTTAAAGTACCGTTTTCATAAGTAATTTTTATTTTAGCATTATTGGTATCTACGCTAAAGTCCTTGGAATCTCCAATTTCTAAACTAGTGGCTTTTAAAGAAATATCTAAGTTATTTATGATTTTGTCATCTTTATAAATAGATTGCATTTCCATTTGAGAATTAGAGCCCGTAAAAAGATTAACAGCAAAGATAAGACTAGTTACCATGGTTATAATAATAAAAAATGCTAGTAAATAAGCCAAGGCTTTAATAATATTTACTAAACGACGGTTCATCATTTAATATCAATGCCTCCAAATACGCAGGTAGCATTTAAATAAATGGTTACTTTAGCATCTTTATTTTTCTTACTTTTATCATCTATACCACCCAAAATACAAGTAGTATTTAATTTTAAATTAACATCATCGGGTAATATTATATCAATACCCCCAAAAATACTAGTAGCGGTTATAACAATATCTTTCTTAAGATTACTATTTCTTAAATCGAGTTCTAAGCCGCCAAAGATAGCATTAACATCAGCGCCTAGAATTGAATTTTCGACTACAACTTTTTGCCCTGTAAAAACCGCATCACATTTTAAAGTATCTTTATCGGTACTTTTTATTTCTTTAACTTTTTCTTGAAAATCGCTACCAACGATGCCTTTGATAAGGCAAGATAAACCAATAATAACTAAAATAGCAGGGAAAACTAATTTCATAATAGTTTCAAAATTAATAATATCTTGACTACCAAGAAGTAATAAAACTCCTACTACTAATAAAATTATATCGCCAGTTTTATCTTTATCTTTAAATAACCCTATAAAACTAGGAATAATTAAGAATAAAGTCCACCAACCATCAAAGAAAACATTAATTGATGCTATTCCTAAAGTATTAAGGCCAACGATAAGCCCTAAAACAATGAATATTAAACCCCAGATAACATTTTTAAATTTTTCCATATAAACTCTCTTTCCTTTACAATACTGCCTATTTTTCACTACGATTTTTAAATTGTAAAATTATGGGTGTTCCCGTAAAATTAAAGGCTTCTCTTATTTTATTTTCTAAATATCTTTCATAACTAAAATGGACTAACCCTTTATTATTTACTTCAAAAGTAATTTTAGGTGGCTGACTGCCGGTTTGATGGGTAAAATAAATTTTTAGTCTTTTACCTTTATACGATGGGGCTTCATGTAAGTTATAAGCCTCAGTAATAACATCGTTTAAGACATTAGTAGGTACTTCTTTAATACTATTTTCATAAGCCCTAATAATGGCAGGCATTAACATCGATACTCTTTTTTTGGTTTTAGCACTTAAATAAACGGTTTCCACATAAGGAATAAATTGAAATTCATTCTTTATCTTTTGTTTCCAATCTTTTAAAGCGGTATCAAAATCAGTTATTGTATCCCATTTATTAACTACTAATACTACGGCTTTTCCCGTATTAATAGCATAACTTACTATATGTTTATCATGTTCAATTATACCTTCTTCAGCATTAATAACAACACAACAAACATCACTGCGTTCAATAGCCTTTAAACTCCGAATAACAGAATACTTTTCAATGTTCTCATAAACTTTACCTTTTTTACGCATTCCGGCGGTATCAATTACGGTATACTTTTCACCATTATAACGAAAATCCGTATCAACCGCATCTCTAGTGGTTCCTGAAACATCGGATACAATTGCTCTTTCGGTTCCTAGTAAAGCATTAATAAGACTACTTTTACCAACATTTGGTCTACCGATAATACAGAATTTCAAATTATCGTTTACTGGTGTTATATCTTCTTCCATTCCTTTAGTAATTTCTTTTAGTAACTCATCTATTCCTAAATTATGAGTCCCACTAATCGGTAAAACTACCGGAAATCCTAGCTCATAAAAGTTATAAATTAATTCTTCTTCTAACTTTTTATTATCTAGTTTATTAACGGCAACAATTACTCTCTTACCTGATTTAATTAACATATTTCTAATTTCATAGTCATTTTGATTTAATTCATATCTACCATCAACTACAAACACAATACAATTAGATTCATCGATAGCTAGTTCGGCCTGCATTTTAATATCTTTATTAAAATCCCCTAGTCCTAAGTCAATACCACCGGTATCAATAAGTAAAAACTTACGATCCTTATATGAAACATTTCCATAAATTCTATCTCTAGTAATTCCTGGGGTATCCATAATTATAGATTTAGACTCCCCAATTAAACGATTAAAAAGTGTTGATTTACCAACATTTGGTCTTCCGATTAAACATACTGTTTGCATAATATCACTCCCCATCAAAAGTCAACTTATCATACCATATTAGTTAAGTTATTGCAATTATTTGTCTATATTTCTACTATTATTTTTTCTCTTTAAATATATAATAAAAACTTTAAATTTTATAATTATTTAGTAAGCTTTTTAAGATAAGCTTGTCCATGTAACATTAATTGCTGTTACTTTTCCATAAGCATTAGAATCCCTAATGCTACCTCTTAGGGCAACTCTATAACTAACATCAAGATTACTTAAATATTTACCATTTAACCCTAAAGACAAAGTCCCACTACTAATTAAATTATTTCTTTTTTGATATTCCCCAATATTAATCTCCATTTGAGTATTGCTTCCTATTTCATACTTAACACTTACATTACTTATATAATAATTTGCGGGAATATTACTTGGTCTTGTAATTCTATAGGTCTTATAATTAGTCCACCCAAACTTGGTATTTTCCATGACTTTAGTAGGTTTAAGAGCTACTGTAAAACTTCCTAAATTAACTATATTAACAGGATTAGTAAAATTAGTTGTCGTGTTTTCAGTCTTATAATTTATAGTATCTCCACAAACTTGGCTTCTAGTATCAGTGGTATTATAAAGAAAACTAGCATATATTCTTTTATTAATTGTCCAAATTTTAACTAGTTTATAATCCATTGAAGAATCATCTCTGGGATCAACTACACAGTTTGAAGTTTTATCATAAAGAATACAAAATTGTTTACCGTTTTGTTTATCTTTTAACTCATCAGATGTTAAATCGGCTAAGGTTTTAATATCATTATCAGCTTTCAAATATCCCATGTTAACTAAGTCCATTACGGAAACATTATCTAAAACGGTTTCATTAGTGGTTTCTTTACCTACATAATAATCATCCGCATATTCTAAAGCAGCACTTTCAATAATATTAATCTTACTACAAAATGACTGAACTTTTAAACTATTACCGACGCGCATAACTCCCGGAACTGCCACGGTTATTAAGACGGTCATTAAAACTATAACCGCCAGTAATTCAACTAAAGTAAAACCCTTTCTATCTCTTATTTTCATATTACCCCTTATTTTTTTACGCAAGTTATTGCTATTGAAATGTTTTTACTAGTTACAATTCCACTTAAAGCATCGCTATCTTTTGTAACTCCATATTTGCTGCAAGTGTTTCCTCCTCTAGGACGAATATTGGTTATTTTATAAAGGGAACCTTTTAATATTCCGCTGCCACTACAGCCATCACCACCACCAACACAATAATCATACACGCTTTTACCAACTAACTTTCCATTTATATATAAATCAAAATAAAATGGTAAATCGGAACATGCTGAATCCGAGTTTACATCAAATGTACTATATTCATTAGCCAAATTAGCCAAAGGATTTTCAGTACTACTATAAGTTCCATATTGATTAACATTATAATTTATTTTTTCGCCACATACTTTATTATTAGCATCATCACTATTATATAAATATCTTCCATAAAAACGATTATTTTCTGAATAAATATCTATATAATTATTATCTAAAGAAGACTTATCACGGGGATCGGTTACGCAATTTACACCTATTGTACAATTATCATCATCTTTTTTTAAATAGCCTTTTTCGACTAATAAGCGAATAGGAATCTTATTAGCTATAACCTTTTTATCTTCTGTTGCCAAATTACTTAGATTATCTTGAGCATAATATTTAGCGGCAGACTCAATGCTTTCAACCTTCTTACAAAACATATTATTTTTACTTTTATTCATTAAACTATTGACATTGGGAACGGCAACTACAGCTAGAATTCCTAAAATGACAATGACCGCTAATAACTCTACTAATGTAAAACCTTTATTTTTCTTCATAATAACCACCTTTTTTACTATTATTTTTATTATATTGCTACCTTAATTATATAGTAAAACCTAATTAAAATAAAGAAAAATTACCATTTAAGATAAACTATTGCTATTTAATTATTTATTACCTTTTATTCTATATATAAATAAGGAAAAATTTCCTAGGACTTATTATATCCAATAGATATATAGGACTATCCCAATTTTTTTATAAATGCAACATATTTTTATCTTTAACTAAAAAACCCCTAAAAATAAATTTTTAAGAGTTTAAATATAAGTTTTTAAGGATTTTGATTATAAGTGTTTGTTTTTATAAATTTAACTAACTTAAAATACTCACATATTATCAATTATTTTTTGTTCTCTAGTTAGTTCGGTTTTAATATCTTTACTACTAGCTTCACTTAAAGTTACCCATCCAATGTCGTAGGCTACATTATAGAGTTCTTTTGCTAGCATACTTAAGGCTTGAAACTGGTTTAAGTATTCTTTATAAATGGTCTCGCTACTAGCTTCATTTAGAGCATAAGCATAGTTAGTAACCATTCCTTTAACTGTTTGTAACACATCATCTAACATGGCTTTACTTTCCATTTTTATCCTCACTTTCTAATAACTTTTTTAATCTTTTGACATTATTAGTTGTAACTTCTATCGCTTCTTGTAAAAAAGGACACAAGTCATCGTCAAAACATTCTTCCATAAAATAATTTAATTTTAATCTCAAAGTATCGTTCCAATTGAACATATCTTCGATATAGGCTAAATCTTTGGTAGAAACCATTTTTGGCCATTTCATTTATTATCATCTCCTCTATTTTATTATGAGCAGCTTTTAATAATTTTATAATGCCATTTTTAGGAATTTTTAAAGACAATAAAAAAAGACCGATTAACAATGTAATCAAGTCTTTTTCAAAAGACAATTATTAGTTTAGAGCGTCTTTTAATTTAGAACCAGCTTTGAATGAAGCAACAGTCTTAGCAGGAATATGTAAAGGTTCTTTAGTTAATGGATTAATACCATCTCTAGCTTCACGTTTTTTAGCATTAAATGTACCAAAGCCAACTAATGCAACTCTTCCTTCTTTTTTAAGTCCTTCTACTACGCCTTCAACAAAAGCATCTACAGCACGAAGAGCATCAGCTTTTGATAAACCAGCTTTAGCAGCGATAAATTCAACTAATTCAGTTTTTCCCATAATTTTGTCCTCCTATTATAATGTAAATTATGTTATAAGGACTACAATCCTTACAATTAGACTTTAGCACAATATATCAAGGGAAATCAAGGAAAATCAGTTAATTTATGGTAAATTTATGCAAAAAAAGCTTATTTTTAATTATTTTAAGCATTTAGAGCTTCATTTTGCTCCTAAACTCATTATATTCTTAATTAAAATATTGTTTTTAGTTGACACTTATTAGACACTTTTTTTGCCTTAAATTTATCTTATAAAACAATGGCAATTAAATTATTCGCCCCCTTATTAACAATTTTAGTTACTGTTTGACTTAATTTATAACGAGTATTTTCGGGCATAATAGATAATTTTGCTTGAATACCTTCTTGAACAATGGTATCAAGGCTGCGACCAAAGATTTCACTCTTCCATATGCTTTGAGGATCAGTTTCATAATCTTTCATAATATAATTAATCAGTTCTTTACTTTGTAATTCACTACCAATAATTGGTTCAAAAGTTGAGGCGACATCAACCCGAATTAAATGAAGAGAAGAAGCAACGGCACGCAATTTAACGCCATATCTACTACCTTGCTTAATAACTTCGGGAGTATCTAATTTCATATCTTTTAAACTTGGATAGACAATGCCATAGCCTGTTGATCTGGCTTGTTTTAGGGCACTTCTAATCCCCTCTAACTCTTCTTTATTATCTTTATAAGTAGCAAAAACTTTTAACATTGAAGCTTTGGTATTAACTTCACTACCGATAAATTCTTTTAAAGTTTCATTATAAAGTTCATCAGAAGAATCAAGATTTACCATAACTGTTCCGGTACCACTATCTAACTTACTAATATAAGCTTTATTAATATACTTAGAGTTTTCAAAATATGTAATTAAATTATCTACATCTTTTAACTTTCTAATTTCTAAAGTACTATTACGAATAAGCTCTAAATAATGTTTCTTAATCTCATTTTTATTATCTAAAATAGAAACCCATTCCGGAATGGAAAATTCAATATCTAAAACAGGATACTCGTATAACGCTGTCTTTAAGACCTCATAAATATCCGCCTCACGCATATCAAGAACAGATAATGGCATAACTGGAACATCATAATTTTCTTTAATTTCTTTAGCAATATTTAAACACTCATTGCTACTAGGATTTTTACTGTTTAGGATAACAATAAATGGTTTACCGAGATTCTTTAATTCATTAATAACTCGAGCTTCGGCCTCGATATAATCACTTCTTTTTAATTCACCAATTGAACCATCGGTTGTTAGGACAATCCCAATAGTTGAATGGTCTTTAATGACTTTTTCCGTACCAATCGCCGCAGCTTCTTGAAAACTAATAGCTTCATTAAACCATGGCGTTAAAACCATTCTAGGGTTACCATTTTCATCTTCATAACCAGTAGCATTGGGAATAACATAACCAACACAGTCAATCAACTTAACATTGCAACTAAAATCCTCAATCTTGATATTGGCCCCATTACTGGGAACAAATTTGGGTTCTGTTGTCATGATATTTTTACCACCAGCACTTTGAGGTATCTCATCTAAACATCTTTTCTTTAATGTTTCATCCTCAATATTAGGGACAATTAAATTTTCAATAACTTTCTTAATAAAAGTTGATTTACCCGTTCGAACAGCCCCAACAACTCCTAAATAAATATCCCCATTACCACGGGTTGCTAAGGGAATTATTACATTATCTTTCATCTTATCACACTCTCTTACTACCTAATCTTATGAGTCTTTTTTTCTTTTAGAACTATTTATATTCTATACTAAATGACTACTAAGATATTAATTTTTCCAAAATATTAACTTTTTCTGGACTAGTTATAATTTATTTAGTATAATCAGTAGTCATAAAGAGGGAAATTTTATGAATATAGAGGAAATAAATCAAAGAGCTTTTTTAGCGCAAATGAAAATAAGTAGATGTGGAACATTATTTGATATTACTTACAAAAATTCATTCTTATCTAAAGAAACTGAAAAAAATATTAAGGATAAAATTGGTAAGATCAGAAAAAATACTAATGAGGAATTAGATTTTTATAAAGAATTGCAAAGACAATTTATTAGCAATAAACCATTAGAAATAGATCTTTTAAGATTAAGTTTTATAATTGATGTGCAAAAAAAATTAATTGATGAATTAATTACCCTGCTAAATACCAGTGATTTAACCACTGGTTACAAACGAAAAATGCTTAAATGTATAAGAGAAGGACTAATAGATGCTCTTAATCCGCAAACAAATGAGTCCAAAAGCGCTACTCATAAGAGAAGGGCTTAACGATTAATAATCTTTAATAAAACGGCTAAAACAATTATGACCGCACAAGCAATAATCGTCATCTTGGCCGGTGTTTCGCCCATAATTGAGACCATATTATCATAAATAGTCATACCGGTATCAATAATAAATGTCTTAACTTTATTGAAAAACTCTCCTAACTGGTCAGGTAAATTTTGTTCCCAGAAATCTAATAAATACATCAAAATCACTACTTTCTATAAATTAAGTATAATATATACTTGCAATTTTTACAATTACTTGATAGAATATTTTAGGTAATGGCGGAATTGGTGAAGTGGTTAACACACCGGATTGTGGCTCCGGCATGCATGGGTTCGACCCCCATATTTCGCCCCATTATGGAATATTAAAAAGACTATTTTCTATTGAAATGGTCTTTTTTTCTTTATAAATTGTAAAAATATATAAAACTAAAAGTAGGTCGCCCTACTTTTTTAAATTCTTACAAACTTATCTTTAACTTTATGCCATACCCCAATACTAGCAAGGATTAAAATTAAAATTGGTAACAATGGTAAAAAATCGCCTGTTTCCGGATTCTTATAATCCTTCTTTGGTTCCTCTTTTTTATCATTAGTAGTTGTTTTATCATCAGTTTTATCTTCTTTATCATTATCTTTAGATGGAGCATATATTATCTCATTATTACTAGTATCAGTAATTATGTTACTAGTTAAATTAACTTTTAAAATATTGCTAAATTTATCACTACCTGTAACTTGAGCTTTATAATAATAGGTTTTTCCTGCTTTGGCCTCATCATCGCCAAAAGCAATACCATTTTCAAAGTCATTGCAACCAATCGACCAATTTTCAGCTCCAAGTTTAACATAGTTACCATCAATAGTTTCAGAACGATATACCTTACAATATGGTTTATCACTTTCATCTTTAGGTGTATACTCTAAAGATAATTTATAATATGGTATACCCTCCGCTACATACATCTCAAGCTTAGGAGCTAAATTACCATACTTTTTAGCATCAGTTTCTTTGCCATAAGCAGCTGCAAAAGCCCTTATTTTATCACTATCAAAGCCAATTTTAAAATCATTTAAATAAGTACTTTCTTTTTCTTCCGTACCGCTATCCGTATTAACAGTATATTTATAATTCTTATAAACAATTTCAACATTATATTTATCATAATCACTAGTATAATTATCGATAGTATTAACAGTATAATCTTTATCTATTCCTGTTAAATTTAAAATAGCATTTAAAAAATTATGAAATAATATAAAATCAAACATAGCAGCGGATGAGCCATCATCGGTTGGGACATTTTTAGAATTATCAAATAAAATATAATTATCAGTATAATCAAGAGAAGCATTTTCTTTATCTGCTACAACATTTATTTTTTTATTATCACTATCAATAGTGGCTGCCATCTTCCCATAAGTAGAAGCTTGAATGGTACCTATATCATTAAATTTACCTACTAATTCATTAATAGTAAAACTTTTAGCCTCTACTTTCATAAAAATAATTGGTATTAACATTACCAAACCTAATAATAATTTTTTTCTTTTCATACTACCCTTTTTCTTTCTATTTTTCTTTCTATTTTTCTTTATTTTCTAAAGTACTTCTTAATGTCTTATAATAATCTGGTTCAATTAAATCAATGGCATTAATACTACATTCTAAAGATTTTTTATATTCTCCTTTAAAGAATAATCTTTCTGATTTAATTAAAGATACATCTAAATTATTATTTAAAGAACGATATCTATTACCATAAACGATACTCATCTCAGCCATATAAGCAGTCTTTACAACTTCTTTAGCCGAATTATATAGTTTAACAGCTAGGTCTCGTGCTGTATCTACTCTAACATTTAAAGTCTTTATGGAAATAGGTTTCTTATTTAATTCATCTTTAACATCATCAATAGCTTGATAAGCCTCAGCCATATAAGTATAGTAATAATCTGGTACCATTGGCAGGCGATATTCATTTAACTTATTCTTGGCTCTAATAAGTACTTCTTTTATCTGGTCTAATTGTTCTCTAGCTTCTAACTCATCTTCTTTTAAATTACCAAAAGTATCATAGAAATTATTTAATTTTTCGGCAACTTCATCTAAAGCTTTATCTAATTTTTGCATTTCCTTCGTAAGTCTTGTATAAGCAACCATCTTATTACGATGATGACTAATTAAAACATCATAATTCTTCTTAATCTCTTTAATTTCTTTAGCAATATCATTTAAGATATCTAAATCGCCATCTTTAATATCATAAGAATACTTATAATCACTAGTCTTTCTTCTTAACTCATTATTGTTTCTCTCTAACTTATTAGCGCGTACTAACACACTACGCATTTCCTCATCAAAAGTCTTCTTAGCTAATCTTTCTTTATCAAATTCATTATATAAATTATCAAAATAATCTAATATAGTCTTTAATTCTACTGAAGAATCTGTAATATTTAAAACATTAATTTTTTCTAAATCGGTAGCAATTGTCTTTTTAGCTTCTTTAATTCCCTTATCAATATTTAAGTAATCTAAATTATAACCGTCTCTTACCATACTATCTTTAATTGACTTAATATCTTCCATTTTTCTTGGAATAAGTTTTGTTCCCATTAAAATAATAGATGGGGCTTCTTTAACTACTAGTTCTAAATTACCTATCATATTATCTAAAGCTTTAATAATCTTATTAACTTCACTATAATTATTTTTCTCCATAGAAACTTCAAAGTTACTAAATAGTTTATCAATGTTTTCAAATTGTAATTCAACGGGTTTACTTATATATGTATACTCAATTTTATGGTTATTATATTCATTTAATACTAAGCGATATCTAGTCTTTAGTGAAGTTGCTATCTCTCTATTCTTTCCTTTAGATAAAGTGATTTTTTTAATTTCTTTAAGTAAATAATCACTTTTAGCTTTTACTAGATAAATATCAAATTCTACAGTTTTTAATAAATTATTTAATTCTTTATATTTCTTACTATCATATAAATCTTCTAATTTTAATAAATTATCTGTAATCTTGGGAATATCCTCTTTTTTAATAGTTTCAAATCTTGTTTTCAAATTAGTATAAATTTCTTGCATTAAATCATTATTTACAAATTCTTCAACAGTCTGCAAACTACTCATTATATCAGAAGATATTATTTGATTTTTATCTCTTTCTAACTCCTCTATTTCTTGTTTATACTTATTTTTTTCTTTTTTATTAATTTTATTTAAAACAACAATAATAATTAACACTGAAACTATATAATAAGTTACCCCTAGTAAAATAAAGGTTGTTTTATTCATAAGTACCACCAATACTTTCTTATATCATATACCCTACTTACTTAAATTTTATCATATTTTTCTTTTTTAGTCATCTAAATCTAACTCGTAGGGATTATCAATATTACCTTCGCCTTTAATAGTTAAATGACCATCAATATTTATAATGGGAATCATACTGCAAGTATTGTTAACTTTCATATAAGAAAGTTTTCCCTCTTTATTTAATACCATAATATAAGCTCCATAATAATAACTATAAGGCGTTAATGTACAAGTATCTTTATTTAAGAATATATAGTTATTTTGATTATTATATTTAGAACTAAATCCTATAATACTTACCTCATCAGCACTTAAGATTCCGACTTTACTACTATATTTGCCCCCATAATCTCTATCGCCAGCATTACAAACTAAACTAGGACTATCATCATCAAAAAGTCGTTTAGTACCACCAAAAGTAATTTGATTATAATATTTGGTATAGGTTGTATCAACACAGTAATCTTTATTAACTAAGTATTCATCATATTTTTCAATATTTTCTTTATACCAAGTATTTAAGGTATTTAAAGCCGTACTAGTATTAAAAACTACCGTTTCTTCTTTATTAGAAAACTCATTAAACTGACTATCTAATGAATTATTAACGAAGGCTAATTTAATAGAATTATCACTATTAATACCAACTATTCTTAATAAATAATCATCTAATTTAAAATAATTATTTAGAGGATTACCCCTAAAATAATAAGTATTATCTATTCTAACTAAACCTGTTATAACATCTTCACTAGTATAATCAATATCATTTATAATATTAGGATTATCTTTTAATATTTTTTCTACAAAGGTAGGCTTTATTATTTGATCAGTTGCTTCCACTTGATAAGTACTATTAAAGATATTCTTATCTTTACTAATAGCGGCATATTCATCTAACCACATTCTAAGATTAAGTCTAATACTCTTATTAGGTTCTAAATCATATTTATATAATCTTTTCTTTTCTTTAATATTAGAATCACTATTTTTAATAGTTTTTAGATCACTTAAAAGGGTTGGTTCTAAGGTAAAATCGCCATTTATATAAGTTTTAACTTTATTACTATTAATAGTAGTAGTATTTAATACATTTAAATATACTTGAATAGTCTTTATATTACTACACTTATTAGTTATAGATATACTTCTTGCGGAAGAACCTTTACCATCTATATCTTTTTGAGCCTCCGGATTAACTAAGTTATATGTTAATTCATCACTATATATTATATCAACACAAGAAGTTGTATTTGCCATTATATTACTATTATCTATTTTCCATAAGGAATAAAAGACAGTAATAGTCCCCAGTAATACTAATATTATGGCTAAAATTATCAACCTCTTTTTATAAAATTCCTGCATATTATTATCCTCTTACTTTAATACTAATATAGGTATGTCCTTTAGTCAAGTCATTTGTTTTCTTTAAGTATATTTACCTAAAGAAAAGCAAGGCTTTCTAAGTCTTACTTTATCTATTTATATTAATCATTGTCAATTCTATACGGGTCTTCCATTGTACCAGTTCCTTGTAACATAAGTCCAGGTCTTAGATTTAAAACTGCGCGTGCACCGTAGTTAGCATCGATACGGCTGCCTGCAAGGGAACCAGTATTGCTCTGATGAAGTCCACCGCAACCATCGTTAACACCGAAGAAGCTGCTTGGCGACATAAACCATTCATATTGGCCTGTATATAGATAAAATTTTGAATTGCCCGAACTGCTGCCCCCGCCGCCTGCTAACCAGAATTCGTCTGCGGTTAATAATCCGATTGGATATTTTAAGGCGCCATTGCCATTAGTTGTATCTCTTACAGTAAAAGCATCATTCCTTTGCGGACATGTTAATAATGTTTTTCTTGTAAAACTCCATCTATAATTGGCAAAATCTTTTCCTGCTCCTGTACCAGAATCTATACTTCTATCATTACAAAACAAATTATCGGCTAAATATTGTTCATATTCAGTACTTCTAATATTTTTTTCGTACCAATTATCTAAATATTTTTTTATTGTTGAATCATTTATATTAGCATGAGTTTCTGTATAAGTTGATGAATTTGGTGTTCCATACATATAACCAACATAAGTATTATCATCATAATTACTGTTAAATGCTGTAGTTCCAATGTGTCTGTCATTACTAGATTCACCATTGGCATGAGCTACTGTTCCATCATAAATAATACGCATTGAACCATCGCCATTAACTCTGACGATACGCCAATATTTACTGGCAAATAAAACATAGTTATTATCTACAGTACCACGATAATAATAACTTGTTCCATAAGCATCAGGTGCACTACATAAATAGCCATTTGTTGATTCGCCGTCTGGCCAAGCTATTGAACCATCTTCACTTACAGTTGGACACTTACCTGTAATATCTAATTGTGCAATTATCTTTTCGTTAATCGATACTTGCTTGCTATCTAGATTTAAATTAATATTATATGACTTTCCTTGTTGTGCATTTTGATTCCCTTGGTTAGCATATTCTACTACTAAATAATATTTAGTTTCTGTCTTCGGATAAACAATTATATTTTTAAAACTTTTTTTTGAACTGCCTATTAACTCTAAAGTTGCACTACTAGGAATATTACATGATGAATCTTCGTAATACTGACCATTTACATGTTTTTGCGTAGATGTACAAGTAATTTCTTCGGTTGATTTATATAACTTCCAGGTTACATCATTACTAAATACCCCTAAATTAGGCATTACTTTAATTGAGGCCTCGGTTGGCTGGGCATTTTTAGCACCTTCACCTCTTATGGTAAATGCTTTTACTTCTTTATGACCAGGCAATACGCCATCAAAAGCTACAGTTTTACTCTTAATATCCATTACGACATTAGTAGTGCTTGCTGATGTTACATTGTTATTCCCATTTTCCGGATTTTTTACCTGAAAATTTGCTACATAATAAGCATAAGAGATACCTACTCCAATTAACCCCACTAAACATACTGCTGTTAATGCTAATAGCAGTTGGTTCTTATTAATCTTTTCTTTCATTTTAAACCTCTACTACATTATTTCCCATTAAAAATAATTAACACCAATAATCAACAGGTCTCTAGAATAACCGTTTACACACTTTACATTTTTCATAGAGTTAAATACTCTATGAAACCGTATTTTCGTATCTTATTTTTAATTTATATATTAACTATAACACATAATTGCCTATATTGCTATAGGTAAAAAGTTAAAATTTTTGTTAATTGTGGTCAAATTTCTCGTCAAAATTTTATGTAAAGTTACTAGATATTTCCTAGGTTTAAGAGCATAAAGCTCTTTTTATTTTTAAAATCTATTCTAGTCAAATTTATGGTCAAATAGGTTACAAAGCCAGTATTCATCTAGGGTTTTCATAGAGTATTTAACTCTATGAAATTTTTATTTAAAATATATTTTACCCAAAGTCCAATATTTTATACTAAAAAAAGCAGGTTTCCCTACTTTTCTTCTTTACAAACTTCATCTAAGTCTTTTATTAAATTATCAATATCTTCTTCATTAGGAGTTCTAACGCCACTAGCAAAAGCATGACCACCGCCATTATACTTAGCAGCAATCTCATTAATAACTGGACCTCTACTACGAATATTTACTTTAAATATTTTATTTTTAGTATCATAAGATATAAAAGCCCAAACTTTAATTTCTTTAATAAAGTTAAAGTTATTAACCATATTACTAGCTGTGCCACTATCAACGCCAAATTTTTCTATTAATTCATTATCTATTTTAATATAAGCAAAACCATTTTCCGTAAGAATTAGATTTTCGGCTAAATAACCTTGGAATCTAATTTCATTAATTGGTCTTTCATATAACTTAACATATAATTTGGAAAAATCTAAATTAGTTTCTTCTATTAAACGACTTACTAACTTAAAAGTTTTAGCAGTAGTATAGGGAAGCAAGAATCTATCACTATCGGATACAATTCCACAAAATAAGTTTTCGGCTACATGTAAAGGCATTTTTAACTTTGTATTAAATATTAATTCGGTAACTAATTGAGCGGCTGAACAACTAGTGGTATCCACCAGTTCAACATCCCCCATTTTATCTTCAAATGGATGGTGATCGATTTTTATAACCTCACTATACTTACTAAAAGTTATTCCATCAATCCGATAGATATTAGGAACATCAACCACAATTAATAACGGATTAACTAATTCATCTTCATTTATTTTATCTAAAGTTCCATAAGTCTTAAAACGAGCTACACTACTACCAACAGCATAAACTTTCTTATTAGGAAAAGTCTCTCTAATACTATCTCTTAGAGCAATCTCGGTAGTTACCGCATCAGGATCCGGTCCAATATGTCTAGCAACTACAATTGTGTCATATTTTTTTATCTTTTGATATATCTTTTTATATATTGGATTTACCACAAAAATACTCCTGACTAATTATTAAGAAAACTATATGTATCTCTAGCAATCATAACTTCTTCATCAGTTGGTATAACATAAATAGGCACTGATGAGTTAACAGAAGAAATAATGCCTTCTTTGCCAAATCTAGTGGCTTCATTTTTTTCACGGTCAATCTTAATACCTAAAGCCCCTAATCTATCAACAATCATACGACGAACATGAGCAGAGTTTTCCCCAACGCCAGCGGTAAATACTAACATATCACAGCCACCTAGTTCTACATAATATTGAGCTATATATTTAACAATAGAATTTACTAATAAGTGATGTGCTAAAATAGCCTTATGATTACCATTACTAATTTGAGCCTCAATATCTCTAAAATCACTAGAAATACCACTGATACCTAACATACCACTCTTCTTATTTAAAATCTTATCTACTTCTTCTAAAGACATACCAGTCTCTTTCATAATATAAGGAATAATAGAATAATCGATATCACCACAACGAGACCCCATTACAATACCTGCATTAGGAGTAAAGCCCATAGTTGTATCAATACATTTACCATCTCTTACTGCTGAAATAGAACCACCTGAGCCAATATGACAAACAATTACATTACAATACTTACGATCAAGTATTTCCGATGCTCTTTCAGATATATATTTATGACTTAAACCATGGAAACCATATTTTCTAATACCATACTTTTCATACCATTCATAAGGAACAGGATAAATATATTGATCTTCATCCATTGTTTGATGAAAGGCTGTATCAAAACATCCTACTTGCAAAGCATTAGGAATAGCCTTTTGGAAAGCCTCTACGCCCATAATATTAGCAGGATTATGTAAAGGGGCAAGAGGAATAAGTTTTCTTAATTGTTCCATAACATCTTCATCAATAATTACAGACTTATTATACTTATCTCCCCCATGTACTAGGCGATGTCCTACTCCTTTAATCTCATCTAAATTTTTAATAACTCCCTTTTCTAAAAGAGTCTTAAGTAAAATATCTACAGCAACACTATGATCTTTTAATTCTGCTTGATATTCTTCTTTTTTACCATTTTGTTTAATTGTATAAATACCATCATTAATTCCAATTCTTTCAAATATTCCTGAAATTAATACTTTAGCCTCTGGCATTTCATATAATTGAAATTTTAAAGAACTACTACCGGCATTTACTGATAATATTTTCATTTTTTCCACCTCTAGTCCATTATACTAAAGTTTAGAAATAATATCTATCTTTTAATAGTAAAAAAATCTTTATTTACAATATTTTTCGGTCTATAAGCCTGCATTTCTAGTGCTTCTTCATCTATATGGGTATTATCAAAATTATATCCATACTCATTTATAGTATCACTATATCTTTTTTTTAAATCATCTAAATAAATAAACTCTCTTGTTTTATTTTTACTATATTTTATTTGCATATTATCACCACTATTAGTATGTTAATAATTTCTATTTTCATACAAAAAAAGCAGGAATATATCCTACTTAATCTTCATATCGCATTAAACTATAATCTGTACTGCCAAAACCAGTAAATTCTTCATCAGGCATATAGTATATTCTAAGTTTTGTATTTGCTAAAACTGGATAAATAGCTTTTAATTTTTGTAAATCAGTACCATTAGTTTCATTTGCTACATATTTTAAAAGAAAACTTTCTTTAATTCCAAACTTATTTAAAACTTCTTGATAAGTTAATTCTTTATCACTGTCTATATCATAATAATAAACATCTACATCTGAAGAACAGTTCCACGAAAGAAATAATTTTCTGTTGAAATAGATATAAATATAACATTATTTAATACAGTATATGTATAATTAACATCTAAACTTATTGGATCAATATCATCACCATTATTTTGATATAACATATTAATAATACCATTATAATCTTTTAGTATTTTTTTATTTAAATCATCAGCAGTTGGTGGTGTTATATTAATTTTAGGTAAATTAACATTTCTAACTTTTTTTCTGGTTCACCTGTTTCTTTTCCACATTTTGCTGTTGACCAATCTAATTCTTTAAAACCAGTAAATGCAAGTCCTACATAATTCAAATCAACAGAATCATATGTTCTTTTTGTTGCTTCACTATTTTTATCAAATAATTTAATATTATTATTCATATCATCACATTTTTCCATATGTTTTAGGTATCAATTATCACATTTTCCCGGTTTTATAAAAGAAAAAACACCAATAAAGGTGCTTAAATACTATAAAATATCAGCAAAGTCTGGGTTTTCTTCTTCTGGTTTTACCGTAATAACTTCCCTGTTTTTAATACAAGTATGAATCATATCTTTATAATTAATTAACTCTTCATACAGATAACACTTACTCAAAACCGGATTAATTACCGGATGTTTAGGCACAAAAATCGTACAACAATCTTCAAATGGTAAAATAGAAGTTTCATAAGTACC
>CAKOMC010000026.1 GCA_934096535.1 uncultured Bacilli bacterium
GCTAAAGTAACACTCTTATCCATCCATAAAGATATATTATATTCTTTAGAGGCTCCTGGTGTTAAAATATTAGTATCTAGTGTTCTTGATTCTACAGAACCACTTATAGTGATTTTAGTAAAATCATAACTACTTAATAACTTAATGTCCCCATTATTAACTAAAGATGCTAAATATTTACTATTTAAAGTAGTACCTTCTAACATTTCTAAATTAACTTTATATTCGGCTGACATAGAACAAGTATTAGTTATTTTAAAAGAATAATGTGTTAATTTCATTCCCTCCTCATCACTTATAGGATACATATTAGTTAAATTAATTTCATTCTTTTCATTAGTCATATCTAATTTTAAACATTTACTAACGGCTATATTATTATCTGTTTGGATATAAGTAAATTTCCAATAAGCATAAGATATACCTAGTCCTACTAAACCTATAAGACATATTATTACTATAGTTAATATTGTTTTTCTTTTATTATGTAACATAATTCCACCTACTACTATTATTTCCATTTAAAAATAAATAATACTTATTACGGTCATTTGAATACCATTTACATTATTTACACTTTTCCTAGAGTTTAATACTCTATGAAACCGTATTTTCGTACCTTATTTTTAATTTATATATTAAATATACCATAAAAATGGCCTATTTTCTATATAAATTTTTTCTTTTTGTAGTCAAAATTGTGGTCAAGAAAAAGTGTAAAGAGACCAATAATTATAAGGCTTTGAAAGCGTCAAATAAATAATTATATATAATTTTTATTTTAGTCAAATTCATGGTCAAATGGCTTTCAAAGCCAGTATTTACTGGGACTTTCATAGAGTATTAAACTCTATGAAAATTTTTATTTAAGATATATTTTGTCCAAATATGGATTTTTTATACTAAAAACAGCCATAAACTTTTAAATTTATGACAATTAATATTATTAATTTTCGGTTACACGGTAAGGATCTGATGATGTTCCTGTACCATATTTTATAGCATTTGCTTTCAAATTAATTACAGGTCTAACATAACATTGACCATAATTATCATCAATTTCTCCAGAAGCATTTACACTAAGTATAAGAACATGCCATTTTCCATCAAAAGGATAATACGCACCTGCTGGAGTAAGCGTATAAAAATTATATCCAATATTTAAATAATCTTTACTAATTTTTGTGTATGTCCATAGACCATCAAACATTCCACCACTACTTCCAGCCATTAAAGCCTCATCTGCTGTTATTGTTGCTATTGGATACTTTAAAGCCTTATTTCTTGTTTTTGCTGTTAATGTTGTAAATAAATCATTAGAATTTTGACATTTTAAAGAAGGAAGATTAGATGATATTCTGGCATAACCACGGTAACGCGTCGATACATTTCCAGTTCCTGACAGTTCATCATTTTCTAAAACACTTCTGTCATTGCAAAATCCACTATCTGCTAAATAATCAATATAACTATTAAGAATTTTTGATTCATACCATCTATCTATTGTTTCTTTGTAAGACGAATCATTAATATTTTTATGTGTTTCTTCATATGTTGATGAACCAGGCGTTCCATACATATACCCAACATAAGCGTTATCATCGTTTGCAGCATTAAATAAAGAAGTACCAGCTGTATCATTTAAAATAACCCTAACCGAACCATCACCATTAATTCTAATAATTCTCCAAGTCATACCAGCAAAACTAACATAATTATTTTCCACACTACCTCTATAATAGTAACTAGTACCATAATCATCTTCTGCTGCAAATACTTCCGCTTCTTTAGATTCACAATCACTACAAGCCGACTTAGAAAAATCTGGACTAAAAGTATTTAAATTAAAAGTAATGCCCGAAATAGTTTTAGTTTCTTGTGTAGTAAACGCTACCTTACACTTAACTTTAGAACCATTACCCATATTAGTCATTTTAATTGACCAAAGAGAATTATCCCAAGTAGCGGTAGCATTATTATCGCAAGTAACACTAGTACCTTCTACACCGGTATTTTGTTTAGGAAAAGTATTAGTGCCGGCTACGCCATCTAAAGTATAACTTAATACCATATCTCCATATATAAATTCTCCAACCGTAGTTCTTATTATTTCTTCTTCAATTGATACAAAGAATTTAGAATAAGTAAAATATATACTTAATATTAAACATAATATACAAGGTATACTTATATAAAAGTATTTTGAATATTTTTGTAATATTCTTTTATACTTTAATTTTTTTAAATATTTATCTTTCTTAAATTTTTTCATAAATCATTGTCCTTACTATCTATTATTTTTTTAAAACAAGAATATTTTGACTAAATTTATATTTGCTGCACATTTACATTTTTCATAGAGGTTAAAACTCTATGAAAACGCCCGGTGAATACTGGTCCAAAGGACCATTTGACCAGAAATTTGACCAGAATATAATTTCATGTGTTTGACCATAAAAAGTACTTCAAGGCCAGTATTCTCCTAGGCTTGAGAAAGAGTTTTCTGACCACAATTTTGACCATAATTGTAATTTTTTACTGACAATTTTTTATGGAAATTAGCGCGTTTATATGGTATATTTATACTATAAATTAAGAATAAGGTACGTATTTTGGCTTTCATAGAGTTTTAACTTCTATGATTCTTTTGATAAATAATATATGGTATTATAATGACCAGTCATGTGCTATTTGCGAGCAAAAAAACTTACACCACATAAATACACGTTATAAGTTTTAAAGTAGCCTTTAATTTCTTCTCTAAATATTGGTTCATCACATTTACAATTATTAATATATTTAATTAGTTCTTCGTTATAATTCGTACGTGCATCCTAATTGTTATTATTTTATGCAGTTGTTCATTCAATTTCATTTTATGATAATCAATTATCCTTATTGCGATTTATACCAAAATTTGTTCTATATTATCTTTGAGATTAGAAAAAACTAATAAAAGCACTATGCATCTATTAGTTTCGGATTTTAATTTCTATCTTTAAATATTTATTGTTCTTTTGATAATATATTTATTATCAATACTAGAAAATTATAACAATAAATAAGTTCATCTATAATAGTACTTGTTACTTATTTATTTTATAAATTGATATAAATAATATATAATATATTTTTTACTATTTGCTCGTATCTATAATATACGGATCATTAGAAGTACCTATTCCTCCAGTTATTTTAACGTCTGATTTTAAATTAATAACAGGCCTAACAGAATAATTCCAAATAGCTTTTTGCCACAATTTTAGGGAACCGTTCCCCATATTCCAAATATCTGCACAACCATCTGAAGCACTAAAATGAATAGGCGTCATTGTCCAATAAGTATTATTGTAATTTACCCACGACGATTTGCTAACACGATTATAACTCATACCAGCATATATAAGTTCATCGAAAGTTATTAAACCAACTGGGTAAGTAAGTTTTTTATTTCCAACAGTGGATTCACTAGTTGTATACAAATCACTAGAATTATTGGGACAAGTAAACTGTGCAATTTTATCAATATATCGTTTATATGAAGCAAAAAAAGTATTAGACTTCTTGGTTATACCATCTCCTTGATATAAACTCCTATCTCCACAAAATCCATTGTTACTTTCAATATATTTTTCATATTCATTGCCCAATATATTTACATTGTACCATTCATCAACAATATTTTTCACATTAGAGTTATTAATATTTGCATGAACTTCTTCAAAAGTTGCACCATCTGGATTACCATACATGTATCCAACATAAGAAGGAGAATCATCTTTGTCATTAAATTTATAATAAACGGCTTGACTATCATTATTTGTTATTTTATCATTATACATTATTCTTATAGAACCATCACCATTAATACGAATTATTTGCCAATTAAAACCAGCAAAATATATGTTATTATTTTTTATATTGCCTCGGTAATAATAAGTAGTACCATAATCATCAGGTGCTTGATATAATCCTTTATCAGACTTATCATTTTCAAATTCCTCTTCACTCAAAATAGTTGTTATTAGTTTATATGTAACACTATCATACGAAATATTATTCCAAGTAGAAGTAGTGTTACTTTTGGTTGCACTTTTTACTTCATAAATAATTGTATTAGTGTTTCCAGATATAGAATACAGTTTATTTGTAGTTTTATTAAGCAACATATATTCAGTAAAATAGTAATACTTTAATCCAGTATCATAATCAATTTCAGTTGGATCAGCATAAACTGCATCGGATAATGTATACTTTCCAGTTTCACTGTTGAAGTTAATTTTTGTATATAATTTTAATTTTGTATCATTAATTGATAAATCGCTCGTTTGAGCATCAGAATTTATTGAAGATAAAGAAGGCTTTGATACAATATTTACATTATCTCCATCAACCTTTTCTACCCATTTAATTACCGGAGCCGTTTGGCTTAAATCTGGTGTACCTTTCGCTTCTATCTTTTTAATAGCATCTGCTGGTGTCGTTTGATACTCATTAGCAAGTATCGCATCATGTAAAGTGTCATATCCAGCATCTTTAGGATTCCAACTACTAGGTGTTGCAGATATAACTATTTTAGATTTAAATAGTTTATTCATAGATTCCGTATCTTCAACATCTTTATCCATCCAAAATCTTACTGTATAATCTACAGAATCATTATAGGCTAAAGTTCCTTTAGCTAATATTCTTGATTCCGTACTACCTGTTATTACAGTATTAGTTGATTCATAATTAGTAAGTAATTTTATTTCTTCATTATTAACCATTACATCTAAATACTTACTATTTAAAGTAGTACCTTCTAACATTTCCATACTTAAAGTATAGCTTGCTGTCATATCACAAGTATTAGTTATCGTAAAAGAATAAGGAGTTAATTTTCTTCCTTCTTCATCACTTATAGGATACATATTATCTAAGTTAATAGCATTCTTTTCATTAGTAAATTCTAAATTAAAACATTTACTTCCTACTATATTATTATTTTCTTGAACTTTATTTAATAAATAATAACCATAACTAAATCCTATTGCTAAAACTAATATCAATATTAAGCCTATTAGTAAAAAATTATTCTTTTTCTTTGCCATTATAATCAAAACCTTTACTACTTTTATTATTACCAATTTTCTAAAATAATTACCTAAATATGTGCGTTCGGAACTCAAAATAACGCAATTTCGGTTTCATAGAGTATATAACTCTATGAAAGCTAACTTTAGGGACTTATTTTTAACTTATATATTAAATATACCATATATTTTAGGCTTTTTAAAGGATAATTTTAAGTCAATTATAGTCAAATTACTAGTCAGAATATATTAGCTCAACCATAGTATTTATGGGGCTTTACTAAGTATTTAATAGTCAAATAATTAATTTTTATTATAGTCAAAATTTCTGGTCAAATCTTTATTAATCCTAGGTAAATGCTGGCTTTCTATGATACTTTTCATAGAGTTATATACTCTATGATTTTTTAGAGATTAGACTAAGTATACACACTTAAGTTAAAACTATACTAAAAAAGACAACTTAAATTAATAAGTTATCTTAATCTTCACTTATATTACAAATATAACCATTACTTTCTAAATGAGTTTTTACTTCATCTTGATTAGTTAAATTTGCCACATTATCAATTTCACTAGTTTTAGTAGCTCTCTTATTTACTTCTTCTAAAACATAACCACTGGCTTGTAAATTGTCTTTAATACTTGTATAATCAGTTTCTCCTAAATAAGTTCTAGTGGTTAGTAAAGTACCACTTTTTAAGGCTTTTGCCCATGTAAACAATAAAGTATAGTTATTATTTTCAATCATCATTTTACTATTTTCATCTAAACCTATTCCGGATTTACTACATATTAATTTGGTTAATTTTTCTAAAATATTTAAATCAATTGTATAATCAGCACTGTTCCCCAAATTATCTTTAGCGGTAATACTAGCCGTTACTTCGCCAACATTACTAGTATCTACAGGACTGGTAAGCTCATAGCTACATTCAGAAATATCATCACAAGATAAAACTAACATATCCTTAGTAATAACCGTCCCACTATCAAAGTCTTTAACATCTTTAAAAGTTATAACTGGAGCCTTCGTATCATTAACCGTAATCGTTCCCGTTTTAGTTGTATTACCATAACTAACTTTATAAGTATAAGTTCCTATCTCATTTTTAACTCCTGATAAATCTAGGCTATAATCAGGTTCACTTATATCCGTTAAATTAATATAACTACGAACGGACTGCGGAATTTCTTCCCCTAATTCGACGATAACATTTTTTGTTTCAAAATTACGAGGATTATTTCTAAATAAATAATAATAAGTACCATAACCTACACCACATAAAGCTAAAACGAAGAAAAAACTTAAAACAATATTAGTAATTAGTTCCCTTTTGGTCATAATTCTAACCTTTTTACCATTTTTGGTAACTATTTTACTAGCCTTTACACTAATATCCATGGGTTCAGGAAACTTATCGGTTAAAACACTAACAGTCCCGTTATTAACAGTTGCTACGGTAACTGTACCTTTTTGCGACTTAGTAACACTAGTTTCTTCTATTTTAATATTATTAGGGTTAGGATTAGAATTATTTGGAGAACTTACTTGAACATTAGAATTATTTGGCGTATTTTGAGTATTTGTTACCCCATTACCTTGATTAACCCCAGTGCCATTTATTTGATTATTAACTACTTGAGTGTTAGGTAACGAATTTGCTTTATTATTAGGAGTCTGATTTACTTGGTTATTAGGCATAGGATTTACTTGATTATTAGGATTAACTAAATTACTATTAGCACCATTATTAACAGAGCCATTCATCTGACCACTTGGATTATTTACTCCTTGTATATTACTTGCCATATTAGGATTACTAACTACTTGCCCTTTACTAACATTACTTACGGTTCCCATATTATTTGGACTATTAACCATATTTTGATTATTATTCATATACTTTTGACCACTAGTATTATTAACATTACTATTAGCGTTATTACTCATAATCCATAACCTCTTCTTATCTTAATATAATTATAAACTAAATAATTTATTTTGACAACGAAAAAAAGACCTAGTTATAAGTCTAATATTTACTATTAATTATAGTCTCTTATTACCAAGTCCTAAAGATTTAATAATTTGGATTCGTTTTCTTGCAATCATCTCATGATTATATTTACTAACAAGCTCAGATATAGTTAAATGATTATATATAACATCATTAGTTAACATCTTTTTAATCTCTTTACTTAAAATTAAAGCATCTTCTTCACTTAATTTAGAACTTTCTAAATTTTTATATAAAACATTATTTACTAATATTTCATTAGCGTCTTCTATCTTTTTAATAAAACTAATATTTTTATTTAAAAACACTATTTCTTCATAGAAGTCTTTGGCTTGCTAATCCCCAAGTAAACGCCTCATATTCCCTGGTATAGGTAATGCAAGACATCATATGATCATATACAAAATCATTTAAATGGGAAATTAAAAGGACTTTAAAATCACAAGATTCAAATCTATCAATAATACTCTGATATTCTTCAATACTTCTTGTTTTTCTAAGATAATTAACTAAACGATTATAATCAATTAAATAGTTTTCTAGCATTTTTTTTAAATGGGCAAAAATGGTTAAAAACCACTATTTTCATAAGTACTAATATCTTTAATAGTCTTATTTAAGTTTTTTATTACACCCCATACCCTATTTTTTAATAAATACTCATTCTTCTTATTTATTAATTCATTATCACTTTTAAAATTGCATGCCATCATTAAAGCTATATTTAACGCATTTATTTCATTTATCTCAGTATCTCTTAGTTTTTTCTTCTTTCCTATTCTTTTTAAGAATACTTCATAAATTCCAATAACATCAACAATAGTTGTATTTTCATCTATCTTTAATATTTTAGAATAATCCACTGAAAACACTTCCTAAGGGATTTTTTTTCACTGTTTTTTGTCTCTTCATATAAGCTTCTTCATATCTTTGTTTATCTTCTAAAGCTTTTGGACACAATTTATCAAAGCCCCCATTTTCATAAATACTAACTACCATTAAAGCACTTAAATTATTAGTATCAAGACTATCTAACTTAGTCATAACTTTACATGGACGATAATATCTTTTATCTTCTGGCATATCAAAGGCTCTTGTTAATTCTTCTTCAAATATTTTATTAGTTCTTAATACTTGATTAGATAAAGCACTAAATTTTAAAATACTAGTCATATTTGTATAAATGAATTTAACTACCATATCTTGCGTATTACTTCTAATAGAACTATCAAATAAGCCTTTAAATTCTGGTGTTCTAAGTAATGGTGTAAACTCTCTTTCTTTAATATATTTATTAATATTAGCAAAGAATTCACTATTTAAAGCATACACGCCACCATAAGCACTAGTCATTCTAGGATTTTTTAATGTTTTTAAATATTTCTTTAATTCACCAATAATAATTGGCATAAGATTACTATATTTATCATCCATTCTAATATATTTTTCATCTTCTACTTCTACAGCTTTACACAACTTATTAATTACATTTTCGGTCTTTTCTATTAAATTGTTCATTTTACCCCCAACTTTCTTTAAAATAAATTTTTCCCTTTTTTACAAGTTTGTCTAGTATAGCACATCTTTTTTATTTGTCAAATATTTTTTGTCCACCCAGTAATTTTCAAAATCATTCAACCTTTAAACTACCGTCTTTTATTAATTTTCTTACCGTAATGGTTGGTATTTCTCCAGTTTTTAATTCAATTTCATTTTCTAGAATCTTTTTTGCCCAATTACCCCTATGGACATAGCGCCTACATAAGTTATTTCTAATGATTTCCGTTTTACTTAATTTACTAAGTTCATAAAATTCTTGCATATTCATCGCATAAACTGCATGACCTAAAGCTAAATTACTATCATTTTGTTTATCATAAAATCTATCTAATATTACTCTACCATTAGCATAAATATAGCCTATATAACCATCAAAAGTATTTTTACCTTTAATTCGATAAAGGGGATTTGTTGACTCATACAATTGTTTCTTAGTCATAAAAAGTTTTAACAACTTCTCTTCATTCTCTTTTTTTCCTATTACACTCAAACCCTTAGAACTTCCATTAGTCTTTCTCGTAATATCCTCTTCTACTTGACTATTTGGTTCTAAAAAATCCCAATTAGCTCCTAAATCTTTTAAATAAGCCATCATAAAAGCCGAAACTTCATCTAAATTCATACCTTCAAAATTAAAAGAAGACAAATCAATCATTTTTAAATTAGGATTATCTACTAATAACTTAGTATACATATCATATAATATTTTAGGTGTAATAATTACTTCTTTAGTAGTACTATTATCCTTCATAACTAATAAACCATTTTGTATATCCTTACTCTTGCTACCGATAACTATTCTAATATCTTTTTCTAAAATATCTTTTTTATTAATAAAGTAATTAGATACATAATATAAACATTCTTGGCGATATATTCCGGTAAATAATTTTGCTTGTTTTAAATGTTGATAAGCAAAATATAGTTCTAAATTATCAATATCTTTTTGATTCAAGTCCTTAAAATCAATGGGATTATTATTAATATAAGCAATTATTTTGTCTTTATTATTTACTAAATTAGTTAGACAAGATACCATTTGTTCAATAAATCTTTCAAAACTAAATTTCTTAGTATCTTCAATCAAATCTTCCATTGTAACTGTATCATACAAGGAATGTTTACGAAATTCTTTATTTAAGGTAATTAGTTTTAAAGTACGATCTCTAGGACTTAACTTATTAAGAGGCTCAATTATTCCTTTAGTTAAATTATAATTACCTTGAACTGTTTCTAAATATTTTTGGTATATGTTAGGAAATTTCCTTTTTAATTCATTAGGAGTCTTTACTTGTTTTAAAATTTCAGTTCTTTCTAAAAATTGTCTAACCATATCACTAGTATCTAATAATTCTTCATAATCATTAACTGTAATATTAGTGTTTAAAGTCTTATCCAAAGTCTTATAGAATCCTAAATCGGAAAATATTATTTTACCTTTTAAGTCTTCAAAATCATGAACAATAGCTAAAGTTCCATAAAAATCTAGGGAAATTAAACTCTTAGCTTGTCTACTAATAAATTCTAGATAAGCAAAAGTACTCTTTTGTAAAATGCTAGCCATTTTCTTTTGATTACTAACGATAGCTATTAAATCTGTAGGCTCTATTAAAATGGGAAAATTAATTGGTACTCCTTTATTTAAACTATTATCAATATTCATAAAAAATCCCCCTTTTATAAATAATTGTTCTATACTCTAACACTATGTTTACAAATTGTCAAGAATTATATTATAGTACTTTTTAACATAAAAAAACTGCTAGAAGTAATATCTAACAGTTTATAAATTATTAACCAATTATTTCATTATATAAATCTATTATACTCTTTATTAAATCTGATTTTTCTATCTCTTCTAAGGCTTTATCTAATTTAGATATATCAATCTCTGTTATCTTAGTAATATCTTCTACATTACTAAAGTTATTACTACTTATATTAGCTTTTTCTTCAATAGTATAATTAGCTTCATAATTATAAGTATTATATTTAAAAGTAAATACTCCATTAGTCTTATTACCATCTTTATTAGACTGATTAGTTACATTAAAAGGATATACCTTATTTTCATGATGTAGTGTAAAATCTAAATTTAAATTATCACTATTACTAAAGGTAGCTTCTAAAACTAAATTATCTAAACTATAAATATTTACGGAATAAGTCTCTTTATCTAAATTAGCACTACCAGTAAGCTTAACAGAATTACCATTGTTATATAATTCAAAATTAATAATATTATCATTAAATTCTAAACGAATAGTTACGGTATCACCTAGATTAATCGTAATTAAAACTATTTTATTATTATCTAAATATATATTAAATGTCCCTTCACCACTAATATTATCTACTAGTTCTTTAAAATTGTCTTTAGTTATTCCATCTTGTTTAAAATACTCACCAAATAAGTTAAATAAATTATCTTTTAAATCTTTATTCTTATCAATATTATTTATTAATACTTTTAATGACTTATTATTTATTTTATAAGAATATTTAGTAGTCTTAATTTCTTTATCGGATATAGTAATATTTTCTTTACTTTTAGAAGCATAACGATTTTTAAAAGATTTATTCATTTCTTTAGATAATCCATTAACTATAGTCTTAAATGTATTAGTATCATAATTAAAGTTAGAAGTTAATAGATTAATATAAGCATCTAAAGTAGTACTACAATTATTTTTACAACCAGAATCTATATTTAAGTTTAAATTATAAGCTTTATCTAAGATGCTGTCTGATTTTAAATAGATTTTACTTTGTTCTTTATATAAACCTAAATCATAATTATTATAATTAGCTTTAATATTTAATAAATTATTTTCTTTATCTATATTACCATTTAAAGTTAATTTATCGGTAGTATTACCTGGTCTAGTTAAGATTAAATTTAAATTGGTTGGCTTTTTAAAATTTAAGAAATCAATATTATTTTTATCTAAGCCTTCTATTATTTTAGTATTTAAATTACTTACCGTTGTTTTAAATATTTTAGTTTTATCTGTAAATAAATTAATAATTAAAATACTAAGAAGAAGACAAGCTAAACAAATAATACCAATAGTTATTTTTTTATTTTTTTTCATTAGTTATTTATAATAAATTTCATCCTAAAGGCATAAAGCCTTTAAGATGAATATACCCTTTCTATATTTTTTAACATGAGGCAAAAATAATACCAAGAATAGCGGCAATACCCCCAACTACAGGGCCAAGTAAGGCAATAGCAAAGCCACCACCTATAATACCAACTCCAGCTTTAACAGCCAAATTTTCGGCTGCTCCACAAGCATTAGATTTGGTTGTAGCGCCGTGATAAACACAGTTTCCCGCATTAGTACAAACTCGTTGATAAATAGTTTTACTAGATTTAGCTTCCAATTCAAAAGAAACAGAATCACTTAAATCATAACTTTCGCCATCCCAGCTTTGCGCTTTAGAAGCAACACCACTTGGGGGATATTTAGTTATTTCCATTCCAAAAGTTGTCGTTGTACACTTATTAAGCCAAAGAATGCCACAACCATAGGTTTCACCAGAATGGACCGTTGTTTTATAATCTAGCGCATCAGCAGTTTCTCTTTTTATAGTTGGACCACTACAACTACCAGTTAGGCCAGCCTCATTAGTAACTTTACCCGTTAAAGTTTCACCAGCAGTACTCCAGTTAACAGTATAATTATTAGGCTTATCATTGATAGTCTTACTAACTACATATTGAGAATTTGAGGTAATTTCCGCTGTAACATCAGACAAATACCATTCATTTTCAACTTCATGACAAACGATACTACCACTAGAACCCCAATTATTGCCGAACAAACCACCAAGCAAGCCCCCAACAAAACTATTATTGTTGTTGTTATTATTGTTGTTGTTATTATTAGCTTGCCATTGACATTCATTATGGCTAGGACCTTTAGTTCCTGATGTCACTTGAATTGAACAACTTGGCGTCTGGGTTAATCTCTTAACGGTTAACTTACAAGTATTGGTATTACCGGCATTATCTTTTACATAGCCATAATAAGTTACACCATTTCTATCGGTATCATGATTTAAAATGGCTTGCTTTTGATTATTATATTCAGCATTAGAACTCGTTGTAATCCCATATTCACTAACTCCACTTAAATTATCATTAGTTTTTAGATTTAACTTAACATCGCCAATATACCAACCATTTTGGCCTCTAGCACTGCTGGAATCAACGACAATTTCACAAGTTGGAGCAGTTTTATCAACTTTAACAGTTAAAGCATCAACTTTACAAGCTACCGTATTACCGACATTATCACTAATATTCCATGAAAAACCTTCAATAGTCTGGGTATCATTTGATACCGTCTTAGATATAGGACTAGTTGCACATCCAGTTCCTTTATTATCCTGACAACCATAAGTATAAGTATAATCTTTATTAGTCCAAGTTGTATTAGCTTTTGGTAACATACAAACAGGCAAATTATATTCTGCATTAGTTATACTAATTGTTGAAGCTTTAGAAATATTTCCGGCGGCGTCTATAGCATAACCATAATAAGTTCCATTTTCATAAACAGCCTTGGCATGACTAGAAACTTCTATATCAAAATCACTCTTATTAGGAGTATAATTACTATCATTAGTTAAGAAATAACCCACAGCTTTACCGTCAGTCTTTGTATATCCAATCCCCGAACCGCTACCATCAGAGCCATTAAAGTTTATTACTTTAGTTGCTCTTTTCGTATTTTCATCCAATGTTTCATAAGCAGCATTGGCATCCATTGTTAAAGTTGGAATCTCTTTATCAATCTTAACACTAACAGTTTGCCTATATTGTCTTTTATTGGCTTCTATCTGTACCACCATATTAGTATTATAAACTGAATAAGTTTTTACTTTATAAATATTAGCATAGGTTTCATTAGCCGTAACATTCCCCGCTAAATTACCTTCTTTAGTATCACTACTAAGTCCCCAAGTAATCTTAACATTGGTCTTGTCTGGTAAAGTATTAGGATCTATAAATAAATATAAATTTTTATTAGTCCATTTAACATTCTTATTATTACCAATATCATTTAAATTAATATCATCAGTGCCATTTTTTTCTTCATATTCATAAGCATAGATTTTAATTTTGGCAGCTGCTACATCTAGATTAGCAATATCACAAGATGAACCCGCATCAACATCTACATCATAATCATCTATTTCTCTTTTAATATTAATTTCATAGCAATCTAAGTAACCTCCTAAGGGATTACTTACTTTCTCATTTTTATCAGTATCATTTTCTATATCTAAGTAGCCTTCCATAACTAACTTAGCAACACTGATTGTTTCATTATTAATATTGTTATCAGTAGCATATTCTACTGACTTGGTTTTAATTAAATTTAGCTTATTATCATAAGCTCGTTTTTTCATGCTTTTACTAATTCCATTATAAGTAAATGATGCTATAGTTATTAAAATACCCATTATTACAATAACGGCTAAAAGTTCTGGAATTGAAAAGCCTTTACTTCTTTTTTTCATCACACTATTTCCTTTCAAACTTTATTTTTTTAATTCTCTTATCAATAAATACCCACCTACTTCACTTATTATATATATTGTATCATTAAAGCCTAAAAAAAAACAGACCTTAAAAGAAATAAATTATCTTCTAAAATCTATTTTTTATTTTCTTAATAATTGTAATACTAAATCATTATCTTTCGATACGATATAAACTAAATAACCATTATAATTGCCGGTATATCTATTTTTAATTAAATTCAAATTTTCTTCATTGCCAGCCCATTTTTCTTCTTTTTCTTGATAATATTTATCCATAGCTTTTTCGATTTCTTTAGCACTTACTTGATTCTTGGGATAAAATAACAAGTACTCAGTCACATCAGACTTTATAATCATCGCTGTCTTTACTTTATATTCTTTATAAAGATTACTATCGATTCCATATTTTTCTTTAATTTCTTCTTTATTTAATTCTTGTAAAATATCAAATACTTTAACTTGGCTTTGTTTAATTTTACTAATTACTTTTTTATCATCATTACTACTTATATAGAAAATATAACCATCGTATTCTTCTTTAGTAGCTGTAATTTTTTTATCTTTCAAAAACTTTTCGATAGCGTTCGTAACATCACTAGCCTTATCAAGATTAGGTTTAAAGACCATAAATAGTTGTTTATTTTTTTCATGATAATATATTTTAAATTCATCTAGCCAACTTCTTTGCAAGCCAAAATCACTAAAGTCATATTCATAATACTCTTTTAAAGTGCTCTTATAAGCCTTACTTTCATCTATTATTTTATTAGTATTACTTATTTCAAATTTTAATGTTTTTAATTGATCTATTTCTTTGGAAATATTTTCTAAATTAATACTTTGAATTTCTGGTTTAATTAGATTAATACTCATTATACAAATAAGTACTATTAGAACAGCAACTATTCCGGTAGTTAAATATTTCCTTGGAATAACACTATCAATGCCATAAATTTTTATCTTTCGTTGTAACTTTTTAATTTTCTTTATAAATTCATTAGTCTTATTTCTTGCAATATTTTTAGCATGACTTTTTTTCTTAAGTTTAATTATCTTAGTTAAACTTAACTCATGAGTTTTTTCTAAGTTTTCTTCTAAGGCTAATTTATTTTCTAACTCTTTTTTTAAATTTAATTGTCTAGTTTCTTCTTCTATTCTTACTTGTTCTTTGGTTTTGGGTAGTTCAATTGTATTTTCAAGAGCCTTCTTATTATTTTTAACAAGTTCTAAATCTTTTTTAGTCTTTTTTTCTGTAGAAGCTGCTTTTTTAACTCTCTTTTTAGGTGCAGTCTTTTTTTCTACAGTCTTTTTTAGACTAGTTTTGGTTGTTTTCTTAGCTGGAGATTTGGCAGTTACCTTCTTGGTTGTCTTTTTAGCTCCTGTTTTAGTTGTAGTTTTTTTAGTCTTTGCTTTCTTTTTTACTGCTGGCATTCTAATTCCCACTCTTTCGCATAAATTATTTTATTATATTTTCCATTTTTTAGCAACTAAATTTCACTATTTTCCCAAAAGAAATTCAAATGAACCTCTGTCTAAAAAAGAATAATATCGCCATTTAGGTTATATTACTCTTTATTTACTAATCTTCTGGCGTTTTTTGTTCTAATTTAACTAGTACTTCTCTTGGTTTAGAACCATTAGCGGGGCCAATAATACCTCGTTCTTCTAGTAAATCAATACATCTAGCTGCACGGTTATACCCAAGCCTAAATCTTCTTTGTAATAATGATGCTGAAATTTTACCAGTATTAATAGCAAATTCTACTATTTCATTATATAAAGGATCTTCATAGTCTTCTTTTTCACCAGATACAGGGTTATGATCTTCTTCTTTAGGGGCCGTTATTTTAGTATCATAGTTAGCTTGTTGTTGAGAGCAAACATATTCAATTAAACGTCTTATCTCATCATCGGAAATAAAACAACCTTGAATACGAATTGGAGCATTTTCCCCCATTGGTAAGTATAACATATCACCCTTACCTAGTAGTTTTTCTGCCCCCGAACAATCTAAGATAGTACGGGAATCAATTTGACTTGATACGGCAAAAGATATACGTGATGGAATATTAGCTTTAACAACACCAGTAATGACATCAGTTGATGGTCTTTGGGTAGCAACAATTAAGTGGATTCCAGCAGCACGAGCCATTTGCGTAATACGCATAATGGAATCTTCTACTTCTTTTGAGGCCACCATCATAAGGTCAGCTAACTCATCAATTATAACGACAATATAAGTCATATGTTTCTTTTTATCATCCGGATTATCTTCGTTATATTTATCAATCATTTCATTATAACCCGAAATATTTTTAACACCATTTTCTTCAAATAAATCATAGCGATGTTCCATCTCTTCTACTATTCTTTGTAGAGCAAGAGAGGCTTTCTTCGGATCAGTTACAACAGGACATAATAGATGCGGAACGCCATTATAATTAGAAAGTTCAACTTTTTTTGGATCGACCATCATTAATTTTACTTCATCAGGACGATAACGCATTAAAATACTAGCGATGAATGAGTTAATACAAACAGATTTACCAGAACCAGTCGAACCAGCTACTAAAAGGTGAGGCATTTTGGAGATATCTGCTGTTTGGACACGACCCATAATATCTTTACCTAAAGATACTAAAATCTTAGCTTTTAACTGATTTGGGGGAATATTAGCCATAACTTCTTTAATTTGAACTGAGGAAATAACGGGATTAGGAATTTCAATACCAACTGTATTTTTACCAGGAATTGGGGCTTCTATTTTAACCGATTTAGCCGCCATACCTAGAGCAATTTCTTTATCTAAAGAAACAATTCGGCTTAATTTAGTACCGGCGGGAATATGTACTTCATACTGCGTAACCGCTGGTCCCATATGAATTTCTACTACTTTTCCTTCAATCCCAAATTCTTTTAAAACTCTTTCTAAGATGTTTTTATTACTACGAATAAATTCTGTTGAATTAGTCTTATTATCTTTTTTAATTGGATCTAAAATTTTATTAATATCCGGTAAGCGATAATTATCATTAACAAAGACTAACCTTTCTTCTTGAGGTTCACTGGCACTAATAGTTTCCCCTGTTGTAACCGGAATTTCTCGTGGTTGTTCCACTTGAGGTCGTTGTTTTAATTCATCAACACTGGTAATAATGACTTTATTATCATTTTCAGAAATTTGGGGAGTAGCCTTGGTAATTGGTACTTCCTCGCTATGCTTATCAAGATCTTCTTCTTCATCTTCATCGTCATCATCACTTTCAAAGAAAGTATTAACAATATGCTCTTTGATATTTGTAAAAACCTCAGCTAAGTTAATATCAAAGAATAAGACAATTCCAAATATAGCACAAATAGAAATAACAATCATGGTTCCAATATAACCAAATAACTGAACAAGACCACCAGCAAGTAAGGCTCCAATGACGCCGCCACCAACGCTTATGGAACTTTGACCACTAGATAATATCGGACCGGTTCCATTAATAGTAGCAATGCGTTCCATATAATTATCTTTCGTCGCATTAATAACGCCAGCAAAAGTATAATTATTCTTTATAAATGTAGCATGGGCAAGAACTAAAGTAACAGCAAGTAAAATAAATATTCCTGTCCATTTAGCCGACTTAAAATTAGGTAAGTTTCTTCTAAATAACATTAAAATACCAATAACGACTAATAAAATAAGTAATGCAAACCAAAATTCACCGACTAAAAAGATAGCAAACTTCTTTATCATAGCGCCAACTATTCCAAAACCAAAACCAATAATACCGATTAAAACAATAATAAGACCAGTAAGTTCAACACTATAACCCTTAGCCTTATCATCACTATTTTTACGTTTTTTCTTTTTTGCCATATTAACGCCCTACTTTCTTAACCACTTCCATTATAATATAAATATTCAAAAAAAGCATTAGAAAAAAAGGGTTTTCCCCTTTTAATAAAAGATAAAACTAGATAATATAATAGCAAGTAAGATATAAAGAACTATTATAAATAAGTAGTTTTGGTTGGTTTTATTAGGACAAGTATCCTTTTTTACACACTTTTCCATAATATCACCTTAAATAAAAGCTCCAACTATGATAATTAATAATATAAATAAAACTAAGATAATAGCAGGACCCATTCCGTTGCATCCGCATCCGTTATTCATAAATTTCCCTCCTTTTATAAGTCTCATTATATATTATGGTAAGGAAATTTTTTTGTGTATGATATTTTAATTAGGTGTTATTCATCTATACTTACTAGGGTTATTCTAGCGTAGCCATTACCTTTTTTAGCACAGTATCCAGTTGGTGTTTCCTCATTACAAGTAGTTGATATGGTTTTGGTACTTTCTTCAAATGACTCTTCACAATTATAACAGTACATGACTTTGTTAGTTAAAAGAGAATTACCTATATAGCCTGAACCGCCACCGCCACACGCACTCCATGAATTAACATCATCGCCAGTTAAACCGCCGTAGTAGCCACCACCACCGCCAGAATTTGGGGAAGATGGATCCAAATTACCAGATTTTCCTTCGCCAAATTTATATCCAGAGTTTTGAGTAGCACCGACGCCAGGCTTATTTTCTGCATAATAATCATTTTTACCAATAGCCCCATTTACACCATTAGTTCCAGTGAAACCGCCACCGGAGCCACCTAAACAATAGCCACTGCCAGCAATATGTGCTGCGCTGCCAGAACCACCGCCAGAAACAATTAATACGTCATCAACATTATTTTTTAGACTAGACAAAAGACCACTTTTTAAAGATATATGAGTTGCTCCACCACCATTGGCATACACGTGTCCACTGCCGCCACCATTATAACCACCAGGGAAATCTTGATTACTTATATCAACTAGTTTACTACCACCGCCAACATTTAAAAACATTACTTGTTTACCATTCAATTTTAAATTTCCAAACGAATACCCTCCAAAACCTCCGTCTCTTATAAAATAATTATTTTGGCCATAATCGTTTTCCTTATTAACTCCACTTCCACCCTGAGAACCCCATGTTTCTAATTTATAAGTTCCAGAAACAGGTGCCACAAAGGTTTGTTCTCCTCCTGTATAATCAAAATTAAATACAGTATCACCAGTATAATTTATTGGTTTACCTACTACTACTATTTTCGATTTAAAAGATTTAATCTCATTATTTAAATCTTCTAAAGTAGTATCATAATCTATCCATAGTCTTAAAGAATAATCTTTACTCTCCCCAGATTTTAAGATACCTGTAGTTAATTTTCTACTTTCAATACTACTAGTATTTACTTTATCCGTAGAATCATAACTACTAAGTAAATTTATATTACCTTCAAACATTACATCTATAAATTTACTAGATAAAGTACTGTTATTTAATACTTCTAAATTAATATTATATTGAGTAGTAATATCACAAGTATTAGTAACGGTAAAAGTATAAGGAGTTAAACTTTTACCTTTATCATTACTTATTGGATAAGCATTATCTAAATTAATATTATTTTCTTTATTAGTTATAGATAAATCAAAACACTCTGTATAAGC
>CAKOMC010000027.1 GCA_934096535.1 uncultured Bacilli bacterium
TCACCTATTGACTCGATTAAAAACAGTGCTGATCTTAAAATTAAGGCTCGAAAATTAAAAACTCCCAAGTTAATTAGTAAAATCTTTGGGATTGGGGGCGAAATATCTTATAAAAATCAACAACGCAATAAGAAAAAATATCGAACTACTGTTATTTCCATCGCTGTTTCGGTTTGTACTTTCATTGCTTTAGCATCCTTTATGTCCCTTGCTTTTCAAAGCATTAAAGAAGAATTGGGTTCTTCGGGCTATAATATTTATCTATCGGTTAAAAATTATAATGATACTACTTATCAAAAACTTATAGAAACTACTAAATTAGATAATATTAAAGATGTAGTTGTTAGAAAGAGAAGCAATTTTGGTTTTTCTAATAAGCATTATAGTAAGGATTATCTAGAGTGGCATAACCCAGAATTAAGTGATGATATTGATGCTTATTTAACTATTTTTTCTCTTAATGATGAGGCTTATAAAAAATATCTTCAGACTTTAAACTTAGACTATGAAACCCTTAAAGATAAAGGAGTCTTAATAGATAAATATCCGATAGCTAAATATGACAATGGGACAAATAAAGAAAAAAGTAGAATCCTTAGAGAGTTTGATTTTCAAGTAGGGGACACGATTAAGGGAAACATTTCCGATAATCCTACTTCAATAGTAGTCGGCGCCTTAAGTGATAAATATCCTTTTGGGTTTGAAAATTATAATCAGTCTATATTAGTTGTAAGTGAAGATTTATATAAAACTTTACCAACTAAAAGTACATATGTAGAGGCCCTATATTATTCAACTGCGGCTTCTAAACTTCAAGATGAGATAGAAGAAATTGTAAATAATGAAGATTATGAACTTTATAACAATGAAGAACGAGTAGAGATGATGCGTAACTTCTATATCTTAGTAGGTATCTTCTTATATGGCTTTATTATTGTAATTTCCCTTATTGGGATAACTAATATCTTTAATACGATTACAACTAATATGCAACTTAGAAGAAGTGAATTTGCTACTTTAAAAAGTATAGGTATGACTACCAAAGAATTTTCTAAAATGATTCGTTTAGAAAGTATCTTTATGACTGTTAAATCTCTAATAGTAGGTATTATCCTTGGTACTGGTTTATCCGTTTTAATCTATCATTATCTAGCCAGCAGTGATTTCTCGGGTTATAAATTACCAATAATTCCGATTATAATTAGTATTGTTGCTGTTTATCTTTTAATTACTTTACTGATGAAATATTCATTAAGAAAAATAAATAAACAGAATATTATTGAAACTATTAGAAACGAAAATATTTAGAAAAGGGTTTAAAGCCCTTTTCTTTAACTATAAAAAATTATAAGATATAAAAAAGGAGTGCTTTCTATGCAAATATTATTAATTGAAGATAATTTAACTATTATAAAAGGTTTAACTTATACCTTAAAGCAAAATAACTATGAAGTTTATGCCTGTAAAAATCTTTTAGAGGCTATATCTTATTTAAAAGATAATCCTAAGATAAACTTAATTATTTTAGATGTAACTTTGCCAGATGGTAATGGCTTTACTTTCTTTACGGATAATTTAAAAGCCTTAAATATTCCTACTATCTTTTTAACGGCAAAAGATGAGGAAGATGATATTGTAAGAGGCCTTGAAATAGGTGCTGAAGACTATTTAACTAAGCCTTTTTCAACCAAAGAATTACTGGCTCGTATTAATAAAATCTTATTACGCCAAAAACACAATAGTATTTTAAAAGTCGGAGATATAAGTTTTGATATGGATAAAATGTTAGTTTATAAAGATACTACCAAAATAGAATTAACCCCGTTAGAGTTAAAACTTCTGCATCTTTTATTTTTAAATCTAAACAAGCTCGTAAGTCGTAATACTATTTTAGATAAAATTTATGAATGGACTGGCAATGATGTTGATAGCCATACCATAACGGTATATTTCCAAAGAATAAGACAAAAATTAGGAACCGATATTATTTCCACTGTTAAAGGTTTAGGTTACAGGATTGATTATGAAAAATAAAGAAAAATTAAAAAAGTTTTTAATAATTTTAAGTTTATATACCATTTTTATTATCTTTCTAACCTATAATATTAATAAATATGAATACCAAGTATATAAAGATAACTTTGATACCAAAATAACTAGTATTATTTTAAAAATTAAAGAAGATTATCCCAATATTACGGATGAAGAACTATATAATATTTTAAAAAGTTCCAAAAAAGATGGTAAAGTTCTGGAACAATATAGTCTAACTATTGATAATAAATCGCTTCTTAAAGAAAATGATAATAAATATCAGCAATTCTTAGTAACTAATATTACGATAGTCTTTATAAGTACCATCTTCCTTATCTTCTTGTTTTTAAAATTTAATGCTAAAAAAGACTGGGAGATTAATAAAATTACCAAGTGTTTAGAAGAAATAAATAAAAGAAATTATAAGATTGATATAGAAGAAATGTCGGAAGATGAATTATCTATTTTAAAAAATGAATTATATAAAGTAACTATTAAATTAAAAGAAGATGCGGAAAATTCTAAACAAGCCAAAAAAGATTTAAAAGATACCTTAGCCGATATTTCTCATCAATTAAAGACTCCTATTACTTCTATTTTAATTATTTTAGATAATATTATTGATAATCCTGATATGGATAAGAATACCAAAGAAGACTTTATAAGAGATATTAAAAGAGAACTTCTAAATATTAATTTTCTCGCTTTAAACCTTCTAAAGTTATCAAAATTAGATTCTAATACGGTTCATTTTATAAAAAAAGAGGTTTCTTTAGATGAGATAGTAACCTCTTCTATAAAAAATATTGCTCCTTTATGCGATTTAAAAAATATTAACATTGAAAAAAATTTAAGTGCGTATATTAAAATTAATTGTGATTTAAACTGGCAAGTGGAGGCTCTAACTAACATTTTAAAAAATTGTGTGGAACATTCAAATGAAAATAGTAAAATTGAAATTACAGCGAGTGCTAATAAGGTTTATGCTAGCATGGAAATAAGAGATTATGGCACGGGGATTAGTCCAGAAGATTTACCTCATATTTTTGAAAGATTTTATAAAGGTAAAGATGCTTCTTTTGAAAGTGTTGGGATAGGGCTTGCCTTAGCTAAAAAAATTATTGAAAGTAATGATGGTATTATTAGTGTAACTTCAGGTAAGCAAGGGACAAAGTTTACGATAAAATATCCTTATTAAAATAAAGAAATATATTCTTGGTAAAATAAAGGAATATATTTTTGGATGATATAAATTATTAAGTGTAAAAGGAAAAGAAAGGAAATATAAATCTTCAATTATTTATTGAAAAAAGATTTATATATGAAAATTATGGAAAGAATAACATTAACAATTGATAGCCAGTCTTATGCTGGTTTAAAAGAATATTTACAAAATTTAGAGGGCGTTTTTAAAGTAAGTATAATCTCCAATGCTTTTTTAACTGTTGATATTACTTATGATGAAACTAAAGTAAGCCTTAATATGTTAAAATTAGAGATTCTTTTATATTTAAATCTTAGTAAAATCCCTAGTATTATTGGTTTTAACAAATATAAAGAAGAAAATACTAAGGAATATACAACTTCTATTAATAATTTTTGTTGTGAATGTTGTCTTAAAAATTTTATTGAAAAATTACTAGATAATCCTGATATTACTTCTGTTATTACCGATTACAGCGATGATGCTTTAATAGCGGAAACATTAAAATTACAATTAACTTATAATGCCGATAAAGAGATAGAAGAAATAAAAGAAGAAATCGAAAAGTTATAAATAAGTAAGCTAAGAGAAGTTACGATAAAAACGATTAAAGTTATTTATAAACCGCCATTTTTCTTAAAGTTATGGTATAGTAAATACGACATCTATTATTAAAGGAGAGTAAAACTATGTTAGATAAATTACAAAACAACGATACAGTTATTACGACTAACAATATCAAGAAAATTATTTTAAAATCACTAACAGCTAATAAAAGCCTGCTTAATTTGAAATTTTATACCTTAGAGGAATTTAAGAAAAATTATTATGGAAAACCCACTAAAGAAGCCTTATATTTCATAATGAAACATTATAATTATGGTTATGATATAGCCAAAGAATATTTAAGTAATATTTTTTATGCGACAAGAGAATTAAATGAACTAAGAGAAGTATTAGATAGTAATAATTTAATCATTTATAATCCTTATTTTAAGAAAAGATTAAAACGGATTGTAACTATAGGGGTTGATTTAGATGAAGCTTTAAAAAAAGAATTAGAATTTTATAACCTCATAACTTTAGATATGGATAGTAATACTTCTTATCAGCATGAAGTTATCAGTTATGCAACTAGTAGTGATGAAGTAGTAGGGACGGCTGTAAAGGTAAGAAATTTGATTCAACAAGGTATTAACCTTAATGATATTTATTTAGTTAATGTTGATGATACTTATTATAGTGAGCTTTCTCGTACTTTTAAAATGTTTAATATTCCTCTTAATCTTTATGAAACTAGAAGTATAGCAAATACAAAAACTATTAAAGATTTTTTAGAAAATTTAAAAATAAGTCAAGATATTTCTTCTTCTTTAGAAAAAGTTTTAGATGAGGAAATTAAAAGACAATTAATTAATCTCTTTAATAGTTATACTTTTGATTATGAGATAGACCAAGTTTTTTTAGATATGCTAGAAAATGATATAAAAAGTTTAAATATTAGTTTATCTAAATATGAAAAAGGTATTAACCTAATTAATATTAGGGATATGTTATTACCAGATAAATATTATTTTATTTTGAATTTTAATCAGGGTGCGGTTCCTAGAATTTATCATGATGATAAGTTAATTAAAGATAATATGCGCAAGACTTTGGGGCTTGCTACTTCCCTAGACTTATTAAAACAGGAAAAAAAAGAAGTTTCCTTGCGTATTAGGAGTAATCCTCATGTTTATATAAGCTATAAAGAAAAAGATAATTATAATACTTATTATCCAAGTCCTTTAATAAGTGATTTAGGTTTAGAAGTAAAACAAGAAAGTATTAATCCTTATCTTTATTCTAATAGTTTTAATCAATTAAGCTTAAGTATTTTTCTTGACCGTTATTTAAAATATAATGAAACCAATGCCTGCTTGCCGGATTTAATGACTACTTATCCTGATATTAGGTATAATACTTATGATAATTCTTATGTCAAAGTTGATTTTGGAGATTTATATAAATATTTGAATGGTAAGAGTAATCTTTCTTACTCGGCGATGAATAATTATTATTTATGTGCTTTTCGTTTTTATATTGCAAATATCTTAAAATTAGACCCTTTTGTTGATACTTTTGCAGCTTTTCTTGGTTCCTTATTCCATGATTGTCTTAGTAAAATGTATAATGAAGACTTTGATTTACGAAAAGAATATGATAATTATCTAACTAAAAGAGAATTAACTAATAAAGAAAAGTTTTATGTAGATAACCTTTATACAACTTTGGAGTTTATTATTGAGACGATAAGAGAACAGGAAAGTAAGTCGATGTACAATAAAACTTTAACTGAAACTCGTCTTAACTTAAAAAAAGGAGGAAAAATTACTATTAACTTTTTAGGCTTTGTTGATAAAATCAAGTATTTAGAAGATAATGATGGTAAGTATTTAGTAGCTATAATCGATTATAAGACTGGTTATGTTCCCACAACTTTAGATAATATTAATTATGGCTTGCATTTACAGCTTCCCGTTTATATCTATCTAACGAAACGAGGTTTACATAAAGATATTAAAATTACTGGCTTTTACTTACAAAAAATTTTAAATGGGAAGACGGTTGATTCTGATTCATTTGAAGAAGATAGTAAAAAAGCCTTGAGGTTAGATGGTTATTCTATTAATAGTGAAGAAGAGCTACTAAAATTTGATAACACTTATACCAAAAGTGATGTTATTAAAGGTATGGCTACGACTTCTAAAGGTTTTGCTCATTATGCCAAGTTATTTAATGATAGTGATATTGCTAAAATAGATAAAATTGTTGATGAGCGTATTAATGAGGTAGTTGGTGCTATCGAAGAAGGAAATTTTCCAATTAATCCTAAACGCGTTAAGGGAGATCTGATTGGCTGTGAGTTTTGTAAGTATAAAGAAATCTGTTATCGCAAAGAGGAAGATATAGTTGATTTAGAATATAAAACTAGAAAAGATATTTTAGGAGATGATGATAATGCCCAAGTGGACGAGTGAACAACAGGACGCCATTTATAAAAAAGGAACTAATATAATTGTTTCAGCGGGAGCTGGTTCTGGGAAGACAGCTGTTTTGTCAGAACGAGTTTTAGAACATGTTAAATCAGGTATCAGCATTGATGATTTATTAGTTTTAACCTTTACAAATGCAGCGGCGGCGGAAATGAAGGATCGAATTAGGAGTAAAATTCGTAAAGTTCCAGAATTAAAAGAAGAGTTAGATAAGGTGGATTTAGCTTATATCACAACCTTTGACTCCTTTGCCTTATCTTTAGTTAAGAAATATAGTTATTTAATGAATATTTCTAAAAATATTAATATTATTGACGCTAGTATTATAACTTTAAAAAAAGAAGAAGAATTAAATAAGATTTTTGAAGATTTATATCAAAAAAAAGACCCTTTATTTTTAAAATTAATCAGTGATTTCACCGTTAAAGATGACAAGGAAATATTTAATGCTATTTTAAGTTTATATGCTAAATTAGATAATCGTTATGATAAAGATGTTATTTTAGAAAATTATCTTACCAGTTACTATAATGATACTAATATTGAAAAATTGGTTAAGAACTATGTAGATTTAATAAAGATGCGTTTAGAAGTTTTAAATAATACTGTTGATAATTTATATCATTATACTGATGATACTTTTCAAAGTAAGATGGAAGAAGTTATCCGCCCTCTTTTAAATAGCAAAGATTATTTAGACATTAAAAGACTATGTATTATTAAATTACCAGTATTACGAGGCGCTGATGAAGTAACTAAAAAGATTAAAGAAGAAGTTAAAAGTTTAATTGATGAAATAGGAGACTTAACCAAATATAATTCTTTAGATGAGATAAAGGAAAGTTTGTATTTAACAAAAGATTATGTTGCGATAATTATTACTATTATAAAAGAACTTGGTAAAAGATTAGATTATTTTAAGAGAGAAAATAATGCTTATGACTTTATTGATATTGCCAAGATGGCTATTAATATTTTAAAGAGTAATGATACTGTTCGTGAGGAAATGAAATATAAATATAAGGAAATTTTAATTGATGAGTACCAGGATACGAATGATATACAAGATATTTTTATTTCTTTAATTGAAAATAACAATGTTTATATGGTTGGAGATATTAAGCAATCAATTTATCGCTTCCGTAATGCCAATCCTATGCTTTTTAAGAGTAAGTATGAAGCATATCAAAATAATGATGGGGGTCTAAAAATTGATTTAAATAAAAATTTCCGTAGTCGGATGGAAGTTTTAGATAATATTAATATGATGTTTAATTTATTTATGGATAATTTTATTGGTGGTGCTGATTATATTGAGTCTCATCAAATGGCTTTTGGACTTACTCCTTATAATGAGGTAAATAAAGAAAACTATAATATGGACATTTTAAATTATATTTATGATAAAGACTCAAAATTTACTAAAGAAGAAATTGAAATATTTACGGTAGCAAAAGATATTAAAGAAAAAGTAGTTAGCGGTTATGAAATGATGGATAAAGAAACGATGCAACGAAGACCGGTTAATTATGGTGATTTTGTTATCTTAATAGATCGTTCTAGTAGTTTTAATTTATATAAGAAAATTTTTGAATATTTAAATATTCCTATTACTATTTATCGTGATAAAACAATTAGTGATTCTGTTGATATTTCGATTATTAAAAATATTTATAATTTATTAGTTTTAATTAAAAAAAGAGATTTTGGCACTATGTTTTCTTATTCTTTTATGGCTGTTGCTCGTAGTTATCTTTTCAATATGAGTGATAAAAATATTTTAAAGATTATTAGTAATAGGTCTTATGCGGAAACGGAAATCTATAGTATTTTATACGAACTTGCTAAAGATTTAGATAATCTTCCTAATGATGAAATTTACCGTTTAATTATTGATAAGTTCAAATTTTTAGAAGCCTTTATTACGACAGGCGATGTTAAGGAACATTTGGTAACGATTGATTCCATCGGTAAAATTGCTCAGAATGCTACTAACTTTGGTTATAGTCCTTATGAATTTTTAGATTATTTAAATATGGTTTATGAAGAAGGACTGGATATTAAGTTGTCTTTAAATAAAGAAGCTTCTAACTCAGTTAAGATTATGACTATTCATGCTTCAAAAGGATTAGAGTATCCTGTTTGTTATTTTACTGGTTTATCGAAAAAATTTAATATTGATGATTTAAAAAATAAATTTTACTATGATAATACCTTAGGGTTTATTACCCCTTATGTTAAAAATGGTATTCATAGTACTGTTGTTAAATTAATGTTGAAAAATAAATATATTTTAGAAGAAATAAGCGAAAGATTAAGATTGTTTTATGTTGCTTTAACTAGAGCTAGGGAAAAAATGATTATTGTTGGCGAATTTGCTAAAAATGAGTTAGCTTATAAAGTAGATGGGGTAGTGGATAGAGAAACTAGAAGTAGTTACCGTAAGTTTACGGATATGTTAGATTCTATTTATGATTATTTAAAACCATACATAAAAGATATTGATATTGATTCTTTAGGACTTACTAAAGATTATAATTTATCGGTTAAAAAAGATTTAGTTGCTTTAAAAAATGAGAAGGGAAATGTTATTTCCGTTGAAGAATATACTTCAGATATGAAGAAAATAGAAAATAGTCATTTTTCTAAAATAACTACCGCTTTAAGAACTAAAGAGGAACAAAAAAATATTGATTTTGGTTTACGCATGCATTATTTATTTGAAATAACTGATTTTAATAATCCCGATTATAAGGATTTCAATGCTTTTGAAGTAATTTGCATTCAAAAATTTATTAATACAGGTATCTTAAATGATAGTAAAAAAATTTATAAAGAATATGAATTTATTTATGAAAATGCCGGCTTAGAAAGTCATGGTATTATCGATTTATTAATTATCAAAAAAGATAGGGTCGTAATAGTTGATTATAAGTTAAAACATATTACCGATGCTGCATATCTTAAACAGTTAGCTGGCTATAAAAATTATATTTTGGAAATGACTAATTTACCGGTTGAAGTATTTTTATATTCAATTATGGATAGTAATTTAGTTAATTTAAATATTTAATTAGAGGTGAAAGCTTCTAATTTTTTGAATTGGGGTAAAAAAAGATTGTCGACACGCGTGTCGACAATTCGTTTCTAGAAAACTTGTGGTGTTTTAATAAATTAAAAAGTCCAGAATTAACTGGGCTTTTCCTTAAGTTGAAAATTAAATTTCTTCAATTTTTAAGAAGTTAGTATGAGCATCACTAGGAGTTGAACCAACAACACAAACTAAATCTTTATATTTTAGATTTAACATATCTTTAGCAGCTTTAATACTTTCATCTACTAAGGTATCAGTATCTTTAGCAGCGTTACCAACAACTTTAGTATAAACACCCCATTTAAGAGCAAGCATACGAGCCATTTTTTCGTTTTCAACAGTAGCGATAATATAAGCATTTGGTCTTAGGCAAGATACATCTAAAGCAGTTTTACCTTCTTTAGTTGATACAACGATAGCCTTAACTGGTAATTCTAAAGTAGCATCAACAGCACATTTACAAATAGCATTGTGAATATCAGTACCTCTTAATTTGTAATCAGCAAGATTGTACTTAGTAATTTGTTCAGCATTAATAGCAATCTTAGCCATATACTGTATAGTTTCTACTGGATATTTACCCATAGTAGTTTCATCACTAGTCATAATAGCATCACAACCAGCAAGGACAGCATTAGCAACATCAGTAACTTCAGCGTTTGTTGGACGAATGTTTTCTTTCATTGATGTCATCATTTGAGTAGCCATAATAACACCTTTACCGTTCTTATGACACATATCAATCATTCTTTGTTGATATAATGGTAAGTTTTCTAAACCAGTTTCGATACCTAAATCGCCACGAGCAACCATAATATAATCAGAAGCATCAACGATTTCTTGTAGATTATCAATAGCGTATTGAGTTTCTACTTTAGAAATGATGATCATATCTTCACGATTAAATTCCTTACATAAATCTCTAACAGCTTTTACATCCTCAGCAGTGTTTACGAATGATACAGCAATGTAGTCACCATCATGTTCACAAGCATATTTGATATCTTCTCTATCAGCCTCAGAAATAAATGGAACATTAAGTTTAACCCCCGGAATACAAACACCACGGCGTGATTTAATAGTACCACCATTAATGATTTCACAAGTAAGACCATCTTCTTCTTTAGATACAACAACTAATTTATAGAAACCATCATCTAATAGAATAGCTTGTCCTACTTCTAAATCCTTAAGGATTCCCTTATAGTTGAAAGAAATTCTCTCAGCATTACCTAAAACATCTTCTTCAACAATACGAATTGTTTTACCTTTTACAAGTTCAATGTAATCACCATCAAATGTACAAGTTCTTAAATCTGGACCTTTAGTATCAAATAAAATACCAATATTAGCGCCCATTTCTTCATTAGCACGTTTAATTAATGATAAGTCTAATTCTCTTTCTTCTAGAGTTGCATGTGAGAAATTGATACGTGCAACATTCATACCAGCCTCTACAATACCTTTGAAATTTTCCCAAATTTGTGTAGATGGACCAATACTACAAATAATTTTTGTTTTTTTCATCTTATTTAACTTCCTTTCGCTAGTTAATATTACCATAAATAGGGTGTTTTGTAAATTATGTTTTTATTAATTTTGTAAGCTTTTTTACAGGTGTTTATTAAAATATTTAATTTCTTTTTTGGGGAGGCAAGATAATGGCAAACACTAATTTTAACAATAATATAAAAATATTTTGAAATTCCAGATATTAAATCTATATGCTGTATTGTTAAGCATGATAGATAAAGGCTTCTCGCTATTTTTAGTTAAATATTTTTAAAAATAATACAAATAAGCGATAGGTTATGATTTAACCTGTTTTTTCTTTCTATAACTTTCTAATACATGCTTACTTATTTAAATATTTTCATTATTTATATAGGATAATAAATCAAAATACTATTAATGTCAATAGACATAATTTTGTGAAAAAAGAGTTATAATTTCATAATAAATTAGAAAAGTCGTGCTATAATTAATTGAGGTGGAAATTTTATGGAAGTAGTAGTTAATAATAAACATATATTTTATGATCAACTGGGGTTAGGAACTAAAGATATTGTAATGCTTCATGGTTGGGGACAGAATATGGAAATGATGCGACCTTTAGCTCTTAAGTTAATAAATGATAAAAACATTAAAAATAACTATCGCATTACTATTTTGGATTTGCCTGGATTTGGGGCATCAACTGAACCCGATATGGATACTGATGTTTTTAGTTATACTAAACTTATTGAAGATTTTTTAAAGATTTTAAAGATTGAAAATCCTATTATGCTAGGACATTCCTTTGGCGGCCGTTTATCAATTATCTATGCAAGTCGTAATAAGACTCAAAGCGTAATTTTATTTGGGGCACCTTGTATAAGAGAGTATAAACCAACGTTTAAAGAAAAAGTTCTTAAAACTTTAAAGAAAGTTCCTTTTACTAAAGATCTAGTAGAAATTGCTAAACAATACATTGGCTCAACCGATTATAAAAATGCCAGCCCTGTTATGAGAACTGTCTTAGTAAATACTATTAATCAAGATTTGAGTGAATGTGCAACCAAGATTACTGCCCCAACGCTTCTAATTTGGGGAACTTTAGATACCGCAGCACCAATTGAACAGGCTCGTAAATTAGAAAAGCTTCTTAAAGATGGGGCTTTGATTGAAATACCAGGAGCCACCCACTATGCTTATTTAGAACGCATTGATTATGTAACTAATATTTTAATAAATTTCTTAGGAGGAGAATAAAATGACTATAATTATTAATACTTTACTTTTTTTAATTATTTTTTATGCTGTAACTGTTAAATCACAAAAATCTTTACACATGTTACAACAAAACTTATATAATGAAAACAATCGTTATTTAAAATGGTTAAAACAAAACCGGGCACAAGCTTTAAAACACTATGATGTTGCCGGTTTAATCTTAAGTCTTATTGCTTTATTTACGGGTGGTTTTTTATCTAAAGTGTTACTTCTTGCAAGTGGCTTAATCTATTTATTTGATACGCAAGTTATTAAATATTCCATTATGATTGAAAAAGCTAAGAAACCTCTTGTTAAAACCGCTCGTGTTAAAAGACAAATAACAACACTTTATCTTTTAAACTTAATTCCTTTGCTTTTATATCTAATGTTCCAAGGTAATGCTAAAATCTTATTTTTAGTTGCTTCTTTAATGTTAGTATTAAACTATTATATGGTTTATCTTGTTAAACTAATTAACGATCCTATTGAAAAAGGGATTTATAAAAAATTCTGGAATATGGCAGAAAATAAATTAGCCTCTTATAAAGACTTAAAAGTTATCGGGATTACAGGTTCTTATGGAAAAACAAGTAGTAAAAATATTTTAAATGAGATTTTATCTATGGATTATATTTCCCATCCAACTCCCAAAAATTTTAATACTGATGTGGGCCTTATGACAACCATTAATAATGATTTAACAAAATTTGATGAAATCTTTATTGCGGAGATGGGGGCTTATAAAGTAGGAAGAATCAAAAATGCTTGTAACTTAGTCCATCCTAAATACGGTTTACTTACAACTATTGGTAAAGCCCATTTAGAAACATTTGGGAGTCAAGAAAATATTATTAAAACAAAATTTGAACTTATTGAAAGTTTGCCTAGTGATGGTATCGCTTTTCTAAATATGGACGATCCTCTACAAGTAAATTATGATTTACAAAATAAGGTAAGAGTTGTTTGGTATGCGGTAAATAATAAAAAAGCTGACTTTTACTGCTTAGATACAAAATGTAGTGATAAGGGTTCTACTTTCAAGATATTCTTTAAGAGTGAAAATAAAACTTATGATTTTCAGACCCGACTTTTAGGGCGTCATAACATTTCGAATATTGTTTCGGCTGTTGCGGTTGGTTATGAGTTTGGTATTTCTATTTCCAAATTACAAGCTGCTGTTATGAAAATTAAACCAATTGAACATCGGCTAGAACTAAAGAAAATTGGTAATATGTATCAGATTGATGATGCTTATAATTCTAATCCAGTGGGGGCAAAAGTAGCTCTAGAAGTTCTTGGCATGATGCCGGGGGATAAAGTGGTAGTTACCCCAGGAATGGTTGAGTTAGGTGCAGAAGAAGAAAAATATAATAAAGAATTTGGGGAAGAAATAAGTGCTGTTGCTGATTATGTTATTTTAGTTGGGGAAAAACAAACGAAGCCAATTTATGAAGGCTTGATGAATAAAAAATATGATAAAGACAGAATTATTATTACCAATGATGTTAGACAAACTTATATTATCGTTAACAAGTTAAAAGGTAAAAAAGATATTTACGCGTTATATGAAAATGATTTACCAGATACTTATAACGAATAAATATAAAGGTGGAAGAATTATTTAAAATAAATAGAAATAATGAAATTAAGGAAGGAAAAAAATTATGAATATAAAATTAGGTGTAATATTTGGTGGGGTATCTGTTGAACATGAAGTAAGTATTATTTCAGCGGTTCAAGCAATGCAAGCCCTAGATAAGGAAAAGTATAATATCATTCCTATCTATATAACTAAGGATAGGCAGTGGTATACAGGGGAAATTTTAAAAGATATGGAAACATATACTGATATGGATTTACTAAAAAGATATACTAGTAATGTTTCCTTAATCAATAAAAAGGGAAAATTTTATCTCCAAAGCAAGGGTTTATTTAAACACATTGTAACTGAATTAGATTTAATCTTACCAGTTTGCCATGGTACTAATATGGAAGATGGAACTCTACAAGGTTATTTGCAAACCGTGGGTATTCCTTATTGTGAATCTGATGTTGCATCATCAAGTGTTGCCCAAGATAAAGTAACACAAAAGTTAGTCTTCCAAAGTAAAAACTTACCAATGACTGCTTTTACATGGTTCTATGATACTGATTACAGTGAGACTCCGGAAGAAATTTTAAAAGAATGTGCTAAGTTAAAATATCCTTTAATTGTAAAACCAGCAACTTTAGGAAGTTCAGTTGGTATTAATTTTGCTAAAGATGAAACTGAGTTAAAAAGTGCTATTGAAGAAGCTGTTTCTTATGATAAGAAAATTTTAGTTGAACACGCTGTTGAGAATTTAAGTGAGGTTAATATCTCTGTCTTAGGTGATTATAAATATCAAGAAGTATCTTGTATTGAAGAAGTAACTACTGTTCATCATTTACTTACTTATGCTGATAAATACATTGGTAATGCTAAGAACACGCCAAGTAAAGGCATGGCAAGTCTTGGTCGTAAAGTTCCTGCTAAGTTAGATAAAAAAATTCAAAATGAAGTTGAGAGCGTTGCTGTTAAGGCTTTTAAAGCTGTTGGGTTATCGGGAGTTTGCCGTATTGATTTTCTAATTGATCAAAATGATAATAAAGTTTATATTAATGAAATTAATTCTATTCCAGGATCATTATCATTTTATTTATGGGAACCAAAAGGTAAAAAATACCGTGAACTTTTAGATGAAATTATTAAGATTGGTATTAAAAATTATCAAGAAAATAGTAAGAAAGTTCATTCCTTTGAATCAAATATCTTAGAAGGCTATAAAAATGGTGCTAAAGGTGGTAAATTTGGTCTAAAGGGAAGCAAATTCTAGGTGAATTATGAGAAAAAATGGGTTTACACTAGTTGAGTTATTAGCGGTTATTGTCGTTTTGGCTATTTTGATAACGGTAGCAACACCAAATATTATGGGACTTTTAACTAAAGAAAAAGATAAAACCAGTGATATTGTTGTAAATAATTTAAAAGATGCTGCCGTAAGTTATGCTAAAGAGCAGATATCGTTAAAAAAATTACATTTAAGTTCTTGTACCTTTGAAATAAAAGATGAAAATACGGCAAAAAATAATATAAGTGCTGGTGGTAAATGTGTTAAAACTTATAGCGTTAATGATTTAAAGAATAATGGTACTTTTGAGGATAAACAAGGCTCTTGTGATAAAAATAAAAATGTTTATATTTATAAATATAATAATGGTAATTATGATGAGATAAAAGCCTTTGTACCCGATGATGCTTGTCAAGTAAAATAGAGGTGAAAATGCAAAAAGAACTAAAATATTTAGAAGTTAATTATAGCGAAAAAGACTTAGCATATATTGATACTTTGGTAAAAAAATTAGGGATTAGGTGTAGTAAAGTAGTCGACTGGTTTGATATTAAGAAATTTGGACCTAAAACTATTGTAACTTTATTTCCTGATATTAAAAGTTTCCATCAGGCTCTTTTAGATCGCAATCCTAATACAAAAGTGTATGATTGGACTAGTGGGTATACATGTAAAAATAATGGCAACTTCATCGTTGATACTTTATCACTAGAGGGACTTCACGAAACTTCACATAAAGATGCTACCTATGATGATTATGAGAATATGCTTGTTCATGAATTTGTGCATTCATGTCAACTAAGAATAAGAAATGCTTTCAATGCTATCTGGTTAACGGAAGGAATGGCTTGTTACTTTGCTGGTCGATATAGCTCTAATCAAAGACCAGTTACTACAAGTTTAGAAGAAGTTTTTGATAATAAAAATGGTCAAGGCAAATATAGTGATTATAAAAAAATGTTTGGTTATGTTTATGAGACTTATGGTCGAGATTACTGTTTAGAATTATTAACAAATAGAGAAAAAGCTTACCTTGAAACACCTAGACTTTATGAAGAGACTGTAAACTATTATAAAGAAACACTAAAAAGATAAAAAATAATTAAATTTGAGGAGTTTATCGTAAAAACAAAGATAAATTCCTTTTTTAAAAGAAAAATTTAAGGTATAATAAGTTATTAGAAAGAAAGTGAATTATATGGGAATTTTTGATAAATTAAAACAAATTGTAAATAATAAAAGTAAAGAAGAAACTAAAAATGAAGAAGTAGAAAGTTATAGTAAAGGTTTAGAAAAAACTAGAAATGAATTTGTTTCTAAATTAAATGTTTTAGGTATTAAATATACGAAAATAGATGAGGCTTATTTTGAAGAATTGGAACAAATTTTAATTATGGCTGATATCGGGGTTAATACCGTTGAGAACTTTTTAGATAGATTAAAGACAAGAGTTAAAAAAGAAAATATTACGGATACTAAATATTTAAATGAAGTTATTGTTGATGAATTATTTATTATCTATGTTAATGGTGAAAATATTACTGATAAAATTAATATTGCTAAAGAAGGACCTACTGTTATATTAATGGTTGGTGTTAATGGGGTTGGTAAAACGACAACAATAGGTAAACTAGCCTTTAAATATCATAACGAAGGTAAAAAAGTCATGCTAATTGCCGCTGATACCTTTAGAGCTGGAGCGGTTGAACAGTTAAAAGTTTGGGCAGATCGAACTGATTCAATCTTTTATGGTAAAGAAAATACTGATCCAGCTGGTGTTATTTATGATGGTTTAGTAAAAGCGGAAGAGGAAAAGGCTGATATCGTCTTAATTGATACAGCTGGTCGTTTGCAAAATAAAGTAAATCTAATGAAAGAATTAGAGAAAATGAATAAAGTTATTGCTAAATTCATACCCGATGCTCCCCATGAAACACTTCTAGTAATAGATGCAACAACTGGACAAAATGGGATTATGCAAGCTAAAGCTTTCAAAGAAATTACTGATATTACTGGTATTGTTCTTACTAAGTTAGATGGAACGGCAAAAGGGGGAATAGTTTTAGCTATTAAAGAAGAAGTAAACATTCCCGTTAAATTTATTGGTCTAGGTGAAAGAATGGAAGATTTAAAACCATTTGATATTGAGTCTTATATTTATGGTTTATTTAAGGATATGATGTAATTTGGAAAATATAGAAATGGTAAATAATGCTAAATTGATGCCAATTAATACTATTTTAAATAAATATGGTATTTCTGATGATTATATTATTAATTATGGTAAATATATTACTAAAATTGATATAGATAATTTAAAAAAAGCCAAAAATGGGAAATTGATCTTAGTTACAAGTATAAGTCCTACCATTTATGGTGAAGGAAAAACGACGACGGCGATTGGCCTTGTTGATGCTTTAAATAAATTAGACAAAGATGCTGTTGCTATACTTCGAGAACCAGCTTTGGGACCTGTTTTTGGAACAAAAGGCGGCGCAACCGGTGGGGGATGGGCTAAAGTCATACCAAGTGATGATATTAATCTTCATTTTACTGGGGATATGAGTGCTATCTGTACGGCTAATAACTTATTATGTGCTATTATTGATAATCATATTTTTCATGGTAATGAATTAAAAATCAAAAAAGTTGTTTTACCTAGAACCATAGATATTAATGATAGAGCTCTAAGAAATATTACTATTAATTCAAGTTATAATAGAGAAGACCACTTTATTTTAACCGTGGCTAGTGAATTAATGGCATGTGTGTGTTTAGCAAATGATTTTAAAGAATTAAAAGAAATGGTTGCTAATATGATAGTGGCCTACAATCAAAGCGGTAAACCAATTTATACCAAAGATTTACAAGCCGTGGAGGCTGTCTGTATTTTATTAAAAGATGTAATTAAACCAAACGTAGTACAAACTTTAGAGCATAATTTAGCATTTGTTCATGGAGGACCTTTTGCTAATATTGCTCATGGCACTGCTAGTATCAGAGCAATCAAAACAGGTTTAAAAAACTTTTCTTATTCAGTAGTCGAAGCTGGTTTTGGTTCGGATTTAGGAGCAGAAAAGTTTTTTGACATAGTATGTCCTAAAGGCGGATTTTATCCAGATGTTGTTATTCTTAATGCAACAATTAGAGCTTTAAAATATAATGGAAATGGTAATTTATCTAAAGGTTTAGCTAATTTACAAGCGCATATTGATAATATGAAACTTTTCGCTAAAAATATTATAGTATCTTTAAATAAATTTAATGATGATACTATAGAAGATATAAATACGATAAAAGAATACGTTTTAAAGCAAGGCTTGGAATTTGCTATTAATGATACTTATTTAAAAGGTAGTGCTGGCGGGTTAGAGTTAGCTAAAAAAGTAGTACTTTTAAGTAATCTTGATAATAAAAATAGCTTTAAATTATATAATGATAATATGAAAATTAAAGAAAAAATAATGCTTCTTGCAAAGAATATTTATCATGCTAAAGATGTTTTATATAATGCGACCGCCGAAGATAAAATTAAATTATTAGAAAAACTAAATTTAGATAGATATCCAATTTGTGTTAGTAAGACACCAATGTCGATATCAGATAATAAAGAATTATTAGGATATCCAAAAGACTATACTATGCAAGTAACTGATATTAAGTTAAATAATGGCGCTGGTTTTATTGTTATTTATATGGGAAATGTTATAACTTTACCAGGATTAAGTAAAGAAAGTAACTATTTAAAAATGCATATTGATGATGATATGCATATAGAAGGAGTAATGTAATGGATAGAGTAGAAATAATTAATTTATTTGATGTTTATGAAACATTACTGACGGATAGAGAAAAAGAAATTTTTAAATATTATTATTATGAAGATTTATCTTTAAGTGAAATAAGTGAAAATTTAAATATTACAAGAACAGGCGTTTTTAATAC
>CAKOMC010000028.1 GCA_934096535.1 uncultured Bacilli bacterium
GATGTTATCGCTGTTAAAGAACAATCTTTAGACCATCCTGCTATTAAAGCTGCTGTTGAAGCTACTTTAAATAGACCAGCTTATGTTGAATTTGATGCTAATAAGTTAACTGGAAAATATCTTCGTTTCCCTGATAGAAGTGAATTAAATCCTGATATTAATGAAGCATTAATCGTTGAATACTACAACAGATAATAAAAAGTCTCCAAAGTGAGGCTTTTTATTTAACTTTTAAAAATCTGAAAAGATCACTTTCGGATTTTTAAGCAATATAGTTTATAATCATTAAAACTAGTCTAATGATATCTATATTATATATTTAGGTAAATTGCCAAGGACTAACCTTGTTTCCAATCTATAATAGATTATTTTCTTAAAAGAAAATTACTTCTTATATTAATAGTCGTAACCATTAATCACTAGTGGCATAAATCTAAATCTATCTTAGTAGGAATCTGGGCGGGCACCAAAAGTGTTATCCACATTGTTCCAAGGGTTCAGATAACCAGCGCTATTCTGATTCCACTCACGAGCATTGCCGTTCGTCGCATCAAAGTTAGAAGGGGACCAAGAGCAAGGCAAGTAAATAGCAACATAAAAAGGTTAATCCTAGAGCCTATGCTCCATCCTCATTATAAGCTATTTTTTTATAATTTAAAATACTTCCCTATCACTAATTTTGATAAGGAAGTAAATAATACAGTATCTAACTATTAAATCTCGTCTAACAGTATCTATATTTTATCTTCTGACATAGTCATGGTAATATCTTGTTTCCAATCTATAATAGATTATTTTCCTAAAAGAAAATTACTTCTTATATTAATAGCCGTAGCCATTAATCATTAGTGGCATAAATCTAAATCTATCTTAGTAGGAATCTGGGCGGGCACCAAGACCGTTAGCCACATTCCAGTTGTTAGTCAGATAGCCAGCGCTATTCTGATTCCACTCACGAGCATCGCCCCATGTCGCATCAAAGTTAGAAGGGGGGGAGAAAAATCTTGGACATGAATGTAAGGATATTACCAAGAATCTTAAAATATTTTACTCACAAATGCAAATTAACTATATTTTTTAGGCTGTATAACGATAATTTTTTACTACCACAATAAATATTTTAATATTCCAATAACATTATAATATATTTTTTAAAATAAAACACTCCCCTATTAATATTTTTAATAGAAAAGTGCAACAATATAGTTTATAATCGCTAAATCATGTTCAGTGATATCTATACTTTATCTTTAGGATACCCTAGGATAAGCCTTGTTTCCAATCTATAAATAGATTATTTTCTTTAAAGAAAATTACTTCTTATATTAATAGCCGTAACCATTAATCATTAGTGTCATAAATCTAAATCTATCTTAGTAGGAAGCTGGGCGGGCACCAAGAGTGTTGTTAACACCCCAATTGCTCAAGTAGCCAGCGCTATTCTGCATCCACTCATTAGCATTGCCGTTCGTCGCATTAAAGTTAGAAGGGGACAAACGGTAAAACCAGTAAGGCCAATCAATCATTAATAGACTTACCCCGAGATTACAAACTTTTGTAACTCTTCTTGATTATATCATAACTTGTAAAAAAAATAAAAGAACCACCTAGTAGGTGGCAGCAGCATAGTATCTAACTATTAAATCTCGTCTAACAGTATCTATACCATATATTTAGGTTAATACCTAGGCTACACCTTGTTTCCAATCTATAAATAGATTATTTCCTTTAAAGAAAATTACTTCTTATATTAATAGCCGTAACCATTAATCACTAGTGTCATAAATCTAAATCTATCTTAGTAGGAATCTGGGCGGGCACCAATACTGTTGTTAACACCCCACCAGTTGTTGAGATAACCAGCGCTATTCTGATTCCACTCATTAGCAGCGCCGTTCGTCGCATTAAAGTTAGAAGGGGACAAAGTAGTACGCTGAAAAAACAATAAGGATTTAGATGTAGCCTAAAGGCTTTATGCCTTCTTCTAAATTATATTATAACTTCACGGTTTTTAAAACAAATATTTTCTAATAATCAAAAAGCTCTCCGAAGAGAGCAACCAACATAGTATCTAATTATTAAATCATGTCTAATAATATCTATGCTATTTATTTAGGAATAAATTCCAAGAAAAAACCTTGTTTCCAATCTATAATAGACCATTTTCTTAAAAGAAAATTACTTCTTATATTAATAGCCGTAGCCATTAATCACTAGTGTCATAAATCTAAATCTATCTTAGTAGGAATCTGGGCGGGCACCATACCAGTCAGTAACCCAAGTCCATTGATTAAGATAACCAGCGCTATTCTGTATCCACTCATTAGCAGCGCCGTTCGTCGCATCAAAGTTAGAAGGGGACTAATAATCCCGTAGTTCTGTAGGCTTTCTCTAGAGCACTTTTGCTCTACTTCTATTATAGTACATTTTTGATTATTTAAAACCACCTTAATCGGTGGTTAAAATTTAGTATAGTTAATAATTATTAAATCATGTCTAATAATATCTATACTATTTATTTAGGAATATTTCCAAGAAAAAGCCTTGTTTCCAATCTATAATAGATTATTTTCTTAAAAGAAAATTACTTCTTATATTAATAGTCGTAGCCATTAATCATTAGTGTCATAAATCTAAATCTATCGTAGTAGGAATCTGGGCGGGCACCAAAAGTATCATGTATCCAAGCCCAAGGATTGAGATTGCCAGCGCTATTCTGATTCCACTCATTAGCAACGCCGTTTGTCGCATCAAAGTTAGAAGGGGACCAAAAGTAGCTCCTTGGTTTTGTAGACTTTCTCTAGAGCTCTGCTCCACTTCTATTATAATACAGTTTTATAATTTATATTATTTAAATTTTAAAAGACTCTCCGTAGAAAGTCTTAGCAACATAGTTTCCAACTAATAAATCATGTCTAATAGTATCTATGCTATATCTTTAGGCAAATTGCCATGGTTAAACCTTGTTTCCAATCTATAATAGATTATTTTCTTAAAGAAAATTACTTCTTATATTAATAGTCGTAGCCATTAATCATTAGTGTCATAAATCTAAATCTATCTTAGTAGGAATCTGGGCGGGCACCAAGACTGTTAGTAACGTCCCACCAAGTATTGAGGTTGCCAGCGCTATTCTGATTCCACTCATTAGCATTGCCCCATGTCGCATCAAAGTTAGAAGGGGACTGGATAAGGCGCTGTAACAGACAATGAAGGTTTTAGGTAAAACCAGAAGACCAAATAGCCTTCGTTTAAAATTATAATATAAATAATTGAAGCTTAAAATACCTCACCTACTCTTGCTAATTATTTAGTCTAAATAGTGTCAAAAAAATGTCAAATTTAGAAAAAGTTTGGCATTTTTTAAATTTTTGAAGGAAATTAGACTTCACTTACCAATATATATAATTAGGAGAGTAAATAATAACTCTCTTAAGAAACGGAGGTGAATCTATGAGAAATTTTGCCAAAAGCAATATGGAAAAGGAAGTGATGATTAATGAAAAGCAAGAAAGAAATCCAAAGAACATTAAAAGAAAATAAAGGTGCCGATTTTGTTCTACCGATGACTTGGGATGTAATGTTCGAGCAAATGTTTATTTCTGAGGAAGCCATGCCCTTACTTGAGTGTATTATTTCAATATTCGGTAATGTCGATATAAAAGATGTTAAAGGTAAAGTTAGATTATTACCAAACGAATTAAAACAAACATCGGCAAAAGATACGAGGAGTAAAAGCGATATAATTGCTGATTATTTTAAAGACGAAAAAAATATTGATAAGTATATTGTGGAAATGAATTCATCAAGGAAGATGCCTTGGCATAATGTTTTCTATGCTTATAAAGTAGCTGGTGGCGGTATTTCTATTAATGATGATAAATATGTTAAGGCTTACGACACTATCTTAATTGATTTTAACACATTTGCGGATAGCGAAAATGACTTGGTAGAAATGATCACTATGCGTTACAAAACTTGTAAAATCTTTGATGATAGTACTAAAATATTCGAAGTAAATATGGCAAAAGCAAAAGATATGAGTTATAATTATGTCGATAAACAAGAAGAACAAGTAGCCATAATTAGTAGAATGTTTATGACTACAAGTTCACTTGAGTTGGATAAGGAGTCAGATAAGCTTATGAGTAAAAAAGATACAGAAAAATTAGTTAGTCGTGCCAAAGAATTATCGAGTGATGATGGTTATATTAGACTTTTTGATGAAGAAGAAAACTATAAGGAGCTAATTCGTAATACCGAGTTAGCAGAAGCTCATGAAAAAGGTAAATTAGAAGGCAAGTTAGAAGGCTCTGAAGAAAGAGCATTAGAAATTGCTAAAAAGTGTTTAGAAAAAAACATGAATATTGATACAATTGCAGAACTTACTAGCTTATCAGTTAAGGAAATTGAAGCTTTAAAGAAAGAAGCTTAATAAATAGTTATTTTACAACTTATACCATGCACACCATACCATGACAAAGGGGCTGAGTGGAAATGAATAATTTCTACTTGGCTTCTTTTTTTAAACTTTAAAATCCGAAAAAGCCCCAGAAAACAACTTCTGGAACCATATATGATACAATCTAATTAACAAAATAAGATATATTTCACAAATAAATTTAAGATAAAAACAACCATTTTAATATTATCCTCACATAAAAGAAGTGAGGAAGTAGTCCAAAATTTGAATTTTAATGAAAGTGTTTTAAATTAACTACTTCAGTTATGCTAAATAAAATAATTAAGTCAATAAAATCGATTTTTTATTTCCACTCAGCCCCTTTGTTTTAAAAGGCTCTGCCGTTTTGCTTTTTGTAGAAGCAAAACGGCAGTCCATCTCCATCAAGTACCTGCCAAGCATATTGTTTTATTTGTACTTCTCTACCCTGTTTGTTCTTAAAAAAAAGGCGTCCCCAAATGATGAGTCATTTGGGGACTAATTTGGTTTACTTCTCATTACTTTTTTACTGAACAACATATGGATCAGAACTTGTTCCAATACCGGAAGTTATCAGAGTATCAGATTTCAGATTGATAACTGGGCGGGCACCAAGACTGCCGTTAACACCCCACCAGTTGCTGAGATAACCAGCGCTACTCTGACGCCACTCAAAAGCAGCGCCGTACGTCGCATCAAAGTTAGAAGGGGACATGGTCCAATAGTGTTGAGTTGAATAAACCCATGCCAATTTATTTACATGATCATAATCCATACCAGCAAATACTAATTCGTCATATGTAACTAAACCAACTGGATATGTTAAAGCTTTATTACCTATACTTGAATCGGTTGTTGTGTATAAATCTCTCTCTTTGTTTGGACATGTAAATTGAGGACTTTTAGTTTGATATCTTTTAAAAGGTCCAAAATAACTATACACATTAGTGCTTATACCATCTCCACCTGTCAAAGTTCTGTCGCCACAGAAACCAACGGCATTTGATACATAGTTACTATATCCTTTATCAACGATATTAGTTTTGTACCAATTATCTACAGTTGTTTTAATTGTTGACGATGTTGTGTTTGTATGGACTTCATCAAATGTTGTACCATCCGGATTTCCATACATATATCCGACATAAGCAGGATCATTATAATTACTATTAAATTGGTAAGTTCTATTATTAATTGATTGTTTTGTACTAGTTGCATTTTTTTCTGTACCATTATACATCAATCTTATTGAACCATCACCATTAATACGAACTATTTGCCAATAGAAACCAGCAAAATATACATTATTATTTTTTATATTGCCACGATAATAATAAGTTGTACCATAATCATCTGTTCCTTGATACAAGCCCCTATCAGATTTATCGGTTTCCAACTCAGTTTCTGTTAAAGTAATAGCATTTAATTTATAAGTTACACTATCATATGAAACATTATTCCATGTTGTTTTGCCTGTTGTCTTTGTAGCACCAGTAACCTGATATACAGTTAGACTACCACCACTAGATGAAGTATATAATTTTTGATTTACTTTGTTATATTGAATACTTTCAGCTTGAAAATAATATTTTATATCACCGCTATAATCAAGAGTTGTTGGATCAACATATACTGGATTTGACAATGTATATGTAGCAGTTGCACTATTAAATGACTTCGTTTTAAATAAACGTAACTTTGTATCATTCAATGCCAAGTTGCTAGCCTGCGTTGCTTTATCAACTGTACCAGTATCTTTATTATAAGAATTTATAACACTTTCTGCTGGCTTTGTAGATGATACTGTTGTTGTACCACCCGTTTTTTCTACCCATTTTATTACTGGAGCTGTATTAGTTACATCAACAGTTTGTTTAGCAGCAATCTTAGTTTTAGCTATAGCAGGTGTTGTTTGATATTCATTAGCTAAAATTGCTTCTCCTAGCTTATTATAACCAGCAGATACAGGACTGTAATTACCTGGTTCTGATACAATAACTACTTTTGATTTAAAAATTTTATTCATTACATCATCATTAATCGTCGCATCTTCATCCATCCAGAAGGATACAGTATAATCAACTGTATCATCAGCGCCCAAATAACCTTCGGCAATTGTCCTTGCCTCAGTTGATCCCGTCATTGTTGTTGTCGCTGTTTTATATTTATCTAATGTAGTAATTGCATCACTGTTAATCTTAGTAGCAACCCATTTACTATTTAAAGTTGTACCCTCTAACATTTCTAAATTAACATAATAATGAGCAAAAATCGAACAACTATTCCTTAAAGTAAAACTAAATGGTTTTAATTTTAACCCTTCAGCATCAGTTATTGGATAAGCATTAGTTAAGTTAATTTCATCTTTTTGATCAGTAAGTTCAATATTAAAACATCCCGATGTTGCCGTATTTGCTTTATCAGCAATATAAGTAAAACGCCAATAAGCATAAGAAACCCCCACAGTTGCAAGCCCAATAATACAGCATGTTAAAACCAACATTAAAACATGATATTTATTAGGTGTATTTTTTTTAATTCTCTTATCATTCATAACACTTCAATACTCCTCTATTTTATCTATTACTAAAATAACACATAATCTTCAAAAAGTAAATCTTATTTAAAGTAAATTTTCCTTTTAAAAATTTATTATCTTAAGATATCTAAAATATTTTCTAATTGTTTATTAACTTCTTCTAAACTTAATCTATTTAATTTATATTTTATTAAATCAACTTTTTTATCTATTTCTACTTGTAATAAACCTTCATTTAAATATTTTTGATAAGTATTATTTTCTTGAAAATCTTTAGATATTTCTAATTCTTTTTTATAATATATTTGATAATTAATCGATAATTCTTCTAATTTTTCTATTATTTTATCTATTATAGTACTAGGAAATCCTAATTTATCATTTTTACCCTCTCCTACTAGTTTATAATTAAAAATACTATGTAAAATATAAGCATCTTCATTATAACAAGTTATAAATTTTCCATCATTTTTATATAATTTTATAAACATACTCTACTCCTTAATCGTAAATAACTATTACTTCATCTTTTTTCTTTTTAACTTTCATATCCATTCCTTTAAACCAAGGGTGTTTTCTAATAAATGAACCGCTGCAACAATTACTTAGATAGCCTTTATAACTAGCTAAGACACTTGTATAGTTTTCTGGGGGATTCTTTTCTAATTTATTTAGTTTATGGGTTATTCTTCTTTTCGTTTGACTATTAATAAGTACTAATAGTTTTTTATTTTTTAAAACAAAACGATATCCTAAGAAATTAAGACCATCTTTCATCGATATTATTTTTGTTTTTTGATTCAATTTTAATTCTTCAGCAGCTACTTTTTTTCTGATTTCTTCTAAACAATATTTTAGATATTCTCTATCAGGATGCATTAGAATAAAATCATCCATATAACGAATATAGTATTTAATATGTAGTTGTTCTTTAATAAAATGGTCTAAGTCATTTAAGTAATAAATAGCAAATAGTTGACTAGTCATATTCCCTATTGGTAAACCTCTTCCTTCTTGATAATAAGGAATAGTACTTAGTTCTTCAAACCTTTTTTTCATATAAGGATTATTAGCTTTTCTTAAGATTTCTTTTTCACAATCAACTAATCTTTTTATTTGACTATTAGTATTATTTTGATAAGTTGAAGTTAAAATACTCTTAATTGCCTCTATTACTTCTTCATCAGGTAAAATATTACGCAGTTTTTCAATTAATTTTTCATGACTAATACTATAAAAGTATTTATGAATATCACATTTTAATATATAGAAATTATCATATTTTCTTTTTAAATGATTAATATAGTCTTTGGTGTAAGACAGTCCTAATTTAAGACCTTTATCTCTTCTTGTTGCCACATTCATAGGAATAAGTCGTGGTTCAATTAAGGGTAATAAGATATATTCGCTTATTAAATGGTTAACAACTTTATCAAAGATATTTTCGCTCATTATAATACGATATTTCGGCTCTTTTACTAAGAAAACATTGTAGTTACTATGATGATAAGATTTAGTTTTTAAGGTTTCATAAATATTTATGATATTACTCATATAATAGGTTTCAAAGTTAACAATTTTACTACGATGTTTGGTTTTTAATCTAACTTCATAATACATATTTTCAATATATGGAATATTTACAATTGAATCATAAAGATTAGTTTTGTTCTTTAGATTCAGAACTTCTGATGATGCCATAGGCTATCTTTCTCGCTTCTATTATTATATTTGATAAACATTCTAACTGATGGGAACTTATATATTTTTTATGATACAATTCTCTTGCATAATAATCATACATGGATAATTTTACTATGTAATCATAGAGATGTTTTTCTTTAACACGATTCGTCCTTTGCAAATTGTAAGCAAAGATATTTTCCATCATATCATATTGACATTCTTCAATATGTCTTTTGAGATTGGAAGCTTTCTTAGGAACATTTGGTAAAAGTCGATTTAGATAAGCTAAAGCCCTCTCCGTTTGGGATAATAATCTAAATTTATTTTCCATTATTTGGGTTGTCAATTATACTCATAGTATCATTGTACCAGATTTTTATCAGATTGGAAGATTTTTTTATTATTATTGATATTAAAAAGGAGTCTAGATTGATTTAGTCTAAACTTCCATTTTTGGATTTTAAGCTTTCTATTTCTTTAATTGATAAGCCAGTTAATTTAGATATTGTTTTTTGCATCTAACCCAGTATTTAAAGCATTTTTAGTTAAATTTATGGTTGCAGCCTTTAAACCTTTTTTCAATGTCACGCCTCTCAGCTTCTTCCCTAGCTTCTGCAAGTTCCGTATTACGAATTAACTCTTTATAGTTATCTTCTTCACCATTTTCAAACAGTCTAATTATTCATCATCATTTGATAATTCTTTGGCTCTTACCACAATTTTTTTAGTTTATTCTTTACTCATAATTTCTTTTACATTTTTCTTAAATATACTATATATAAATTCAATTTTAACTGAGTTAGCATAAATCATTTATTTCTTTAATGGATAAACCTGATGACTCAGAAATAATGTCTATGCTAATGCCCGCTTTTTTTAAATTTTTAGCTATATCTATTGCTTTTATTTTAGAACCCTGAATTATTCCTTTTTCTATTCCTTTTTTAATTCCTTTTTCAAGACCGCGCTCCTCGGCTTCTTCCCTGGCTTCTGCAAGTTCCGTATTACGAATTAACTCTTTATAGTTATCTTCTTCACCATTTTCAAACAGTCTAATGTATTCATCATCACTTGATAATTCTTTGGCTCTTGCTACAATTTTTTTAGTTTCTTCTTTACTCATAATTTCATTTAACTCTCTTTCTAATACTTTAATATCGCATGTAGTTAAAATCCTACATATTCTTGCCATTTTCTCTTCCTGTTCATTAAAATAAGTATACCGCTTATTTAAAGCTTTATCTATATTAACATTAATAATTTTAATGCTATCTTCAATAATTTTACCAAAATCAGTTTGAAATATTCCAATTTCAACTAATCGTTCAGATTTATGATGATAGGAATTAAAATTTACTACGATAGTGTCGAATATTTTTCTATATGCTCCATTTTTTATTTTCAAATCGCTACTTGCAATTTTATAAGCATAAAAGGCATTTCTCATTACCATAATATGTGATGAATTCATTTCTAAAATACATTTAGTTTCTTTTTTTCCATTAGGATAAGAAAGTAATAAATCACTTTTACTATTGGTATCAATTATTGAATGCTGTGGTAAGTCTTTAGGCAGTAATTTAACTTTGCCTTTAAAATTTTGCTTAGTTGTATCTTCTATGGTGGAAACTATATACTCTATTAAAGGCATAGTATCACTGGAAATGAACATCTGGTTAAACATAACATCCCAAGCAAGTGGAAAACTAAAGCCGGTAATGTTATGTTCCTTATTGTAATGCCACATCTTTATGATTTTCTGTTTTTCTAGCATGTCTAAACTCCCTCCTGTTGTAAATAATTATCATATCTTGTCACCTCCTTTTTTAGAAGGTTATTATTTACCATCCTAATTATATATATTGGTAAGTGAAGTCTAATTTCCTTTAAAAATTTTAAAAACATACTAAAAAATGCCAAACTTTTTCTAAATTTGACACTTTTTTGACATATTTTTCTAAAAATAAGAGGTATTAGCTATATTAATAATCTATTCTACTTTTTATAATTAATTGTATATTTATTTAATTCTAAGGTTTTATTTATTTCGCAATATTTAACTGCAACAATAGTATATTTTCCTGAATTATCAGGTAACTTATTATATTCTGTAGTTGTTTCATTAAAAATGAGATAATAATCACCATTAATAATGAAAGAATTAAGAGGTAATAACAACTCCATTTGGTTAATTGTTTCAATGTCATTTGTCCAATTCGGATTATTTTCAATTTCCTTAAGGATTGCCCCATCATCATTACCTTTATAATCAATAATAATATGAGTAACATCACTTTTTTCTTCTTCAACTGCCGAATAACTACTACTTATAAACTTACTACTTGGAATCGTAAAACCAATAACATCATTAAATTTATAAATATCTTCATCATTTATGGTTAAAGAAAATGAACCTAAAAATCCAAGAAGAAAAATAGCAAGAAAACTAATTACTAAATTTTTATGATTATTACATCTTTTCTCCCAGAGAAAACTTAAAATAAGGGAAATAATAGGAATTGGCAAGAAACACCAAGCAATCCAGAAATACTTAGTATTAAAAAAGCCAGTACTTGGAAACTTACTAGTTAAATGAATAACTAAATAAAAGGCTGCAAAAATACTTAATAAACTTAAGCAAAACAAGATATCCATTATCTTTTGCTCTTTTTTATTATATCTATTTATTAAATCAAATTCTTTTTTAAAAGGAAGACCAGAAAACTTACGGTTAATAAACTTATTTAAATCACCAGAAATACTTTCTTTTTTTAAAATGATAAACCCTTTATTACTTCTAATTTCTAAGTAAAAATTGTCTTCTGTTTCAATAAACTTAACTATATCTTTATAAAATACTTTTCTAGCTTGTAAACTACTACTAGCAATTAAATAATCAATATAAAAATCATACCTATTAGAAATCTTACCTTCTTCATTGTATTTTCTAAATTTTTTCGTCATTACTTTATCATAATTAATAGTTAAACTTATCAAATTAATAATCTCTAAAATTACTAAAGAAATTAAAAAGTTAAAAAGACTATGATAATAAGTACCTAGTAGAATACTTACTAAAATAAGAAAAATAGAATTTATTAAAACCTTTAGCCAATATACTTTTGGAAAATACTTAAGACACAATAAGTAATCACTCGTATTAACCTTCTCTTCTAAGGTATAAATAGCCTTATCTTTAATTTTTAAAATATTATCATTCATAAACTACACACTCTTTTCTAAGATATTATTAAGATTATTATAGCAAAAAAACTACTTATCAAGGCCAATAAGTAGTTATAATTATTTAATTTTTTTCGTTTCACTTTTCCGATAGTTTAGAGCCATTCCTATCACAAAAATATTAGCTAACAAATAAAACCATAACAAGAGAATTACTAAGTTAGCAAGACCACCATAAAAAACAGAATAATGAGCATAATGATTGATATAGAATGAATAAATCCAAGTTATAACTAACCACCCAATAGATGTAAAAATTGCCCCATAATTAACATTTTTAGATGGTATTCTAACATCGGGAGCCATGGCATAAATTATCTTAATAAACAAAAAGATGATAAAAAGGGCAAAAGGACCTTGTAAAAAATCAAATATTTTTTTTAGTTCTTCCGTAACTTTAGCATTTAAGTTAACATAGGTTACTAGTTCAACTATTTTGTTACCAAATAAAGGGAATATTAAGATAAATAGAAACAAGAAGACAATAAAGACGGTCATAACTAGGGCTTTAATTTTACGATAGATATAACCTTTATCCTCAATACCATAAATCATATTAGATGTTATGATGATAGCAGATGCGCCACTAGATGCGGTAAAAAAGCCGATAAATAAGGTTACAAAGAAGGAAAACGATAACCCACTTACCGAAACAATAGGGATAATCATTTGACTAATGGTACTCCCAAAAGCTTTCGTGATAAATTCTTCTATAAAACCAATTGATAGATTTAAACCGGCAGCTCCATACCCAATTAATGTTAAGATAGGAACGATAGAAAGGATAAAAGAAAAAGCAAGATGTCCAGGCAGAATCAGCATTTCTCTTCTATTAAGCACTTCCCAAAAGTTTTTAATAAACTCTTTTACTTTCATTGCTACTCCTTAAGACTATTTTCTTGCTTTTTGATTTTCATATCTTCAACTGCTTCGTTTAAAGCGTCTTCGACTAATTTTTTATCACTATCAATCATACTATGACCAATAGATGCCCCAAAATCATATGGCATATTTTTTAATTCTTTGGTTAATTTTTTTATGTAACTAACAACTTGTCTTTCATCATAACCAACTAAGTAGATTAAGAATTCAGTTCCATCAGTACGAACAATATCACTATTATCTAGTTGAGTTCTAATTAAGATATTGGCCGCAGCTTTAATTTGGGCATCACCCTTTTCATAACCTAGGGTATCATTAATTTCTTGAATACGATTTAAATCTACAACCACCATAGCTTGCGGATAAATAGTATTCTTATTCCAAGATGAGGCATTTTCCATTAAATAATTACGATTCTTTAATGAAGTTAATTGGTCAATATATCTAATTTTTTCTTCTTTTTTAATTTTTTTCGATATTTTAATTTTTCTTGCTCTTTTAAATAAGATATAAATTAAAACTACAAAGACTATTAAAAAATATAAAATATATTTAGCAATAGTTCCTAAAATAGTCCCACTATCTAAGGTTGTTTTATAACTATTTAAGCCATCAATTCTTATAATACTTGCATCACTTAAAGTTATATAAGCTTTAAATAGTTTCGTAAAGGCATTATTTTCTCTAAGTTTAAAAGTATATGGAGTATTAAGACTACCCGTATATCTTGGACTATAATCTTTTAAAGTTGTACTAGCTACATCTAAATAAGTATCATAGTCAACAACCGCAATAATGTCATTATTAGCTAATGATTTTAACTCACTAGTCTTTTTATAAGTCTTTAAGTCAATCCCATTAATATTTTTCAAATTCTCATAGATAATACTATCTTGCATAACATAAACAGTCTTATTTTGTAAAGAGTTTAAGGAATTAACAACTAAGTTATTTTTACGACTAGCTATAACATAATATTTAATATCCATATTAGTAGTAATAGTTTCATAATTATTAGTTAAGTTATAATAATTAAAGTATAAATCTATTGAATTATTATTAATAGCATTTGTTAATTGTTTATAAGTACGATATTTAATATATTTAAAATCAACATCCGCCATTTCACTAAAGTTTTTTAAGTAAATAGAGACAATTCCCCCATAGTTACCCCCTAAAATAATTTCATAAGGGTTATTATTAACAAAACCATAGTTATAAATACGAGATTTAATTTCTTTTTGTTCAACTTCGCTTAATTTAATACTCTTAACAATAGTATTTTTTAAATTAGTATTAAAGGCATTTTTATATTTTTTATTTTGCCATTTACTATAATATTTCTTAATAATACTACTAAAATTATCATCTAACATATAGTAACCATAATATTTTTTAATATCACTAAATTCATAAACAATACTATAGTTATTTTCTAAGGTTTCCCCGGCAAATTCGTATTTAGGTACAATAATATATTCTAAGTCTTTTTTGAAGGCTTCTTTTAAAGTTTCATAAGTATCATATTCTTTAAATTCTATATTACTATCTTCCTTAAAATAGCTCTTGATATAATCAAGGTCTTTTTTTAAGACTCCGACTTTAATATTTTTAATAGCTTCTAGATTATTATAATATACATAATCTTTTTTAATTAATGCGTAGTTATCAGCATAAAATTCCACAAATTTATCGTTTTTAGTATTAGTGGTAATAAATCCACTAGTAGCACTTTCATCTTTACTCGTATAAGTTACAGGATTGATTTTAAGATTATACTCTTTACCTAAATCATTTAAAAAGTCATAAAAGATACCAGTCCCACCATTACCAAAGATATCTAAATCATTAATAACATTAACATTTAAAACGGTCGATAGGTTATTATTTATCCATTTATTTTCTTCAACTGTCAGTTTATTTTCATCATTTAAGATATGGACAACCACTAAAGATACGATTGTTATAATGATAATACCTAAAAAGGACGCAAAAATCAGTCTTACTTTTTTGGCCATACTATTCACCATCATCACTTACCGGATTGTTATTGTTCCAGATTAAGTTTGTACCATTAACATTTTTAGAACCCATGATAGTAAAGCCATCACTGGATTCATCCTTAGCACTTACTAAGGTAAAATGAATGTCATAAAAGCCTTTTTCCTCATTACTAAATTGCTCTAAAGTTTTAGCCGCTACCGCCTTTGATGTAGTAAGATCAGCCCCAGCTTTAAAAACAATACGAATATAAATGATTTTACCACTTACTTCAACTTTAGCATCATCGACATTTTTACCTTCTTTAATGCTATTTACAAGACTTTCTTTTTTAGTATCATTAATCTCTACGGCCTCAATACCATCTAAACGATCACCATATTTAGACCCTCCATTGCCAAAGTAAAAGTACTTAAGTAATAAGGCAACGCTAATACCAATACAAGCGATAATTATTAAAACCATGAAACAAATTGCTTTATTATTACGAATAAATTTTTTCAAAATTACACCTCTTTCTGTAAATTGATTATACTATATATTTTTAAATTTTGCTAGGTAACTTCAGATTATTTTCTAAAGTCGTAGCGTCCCAAATGGTAATACCAAGATTTAGGGCTTTATCATATTTTGAACCGGGGGCCGCCCCAACAATAACAACATCCGTTTTTTTACTAACCGAATCAACGGTGTAGCCCCCTCGAAGTTCGATTTCTTTTTTGATTTCCTCCCGACTTAAACCGGCAATTGTTCCAGTAATAACGAATTTTTTATCTTGGAAGTTAGGGTCAATAGTTTTCTTTTCCCCTTTATAAGTCATGTTAAGACCCAGCTCTTCTAACTTCGATATTAATATTCTATTCTTGGGATTATCAAAATAAGTGCTGATATTAGTAGCAAGAACTGAACCAATATCTTTAATATTTTGCAGTTCTTCAATAGAGGCATTCATTAAATTACGCATAGTCTCATAACGGGCTGCTAAGAGTTTAGCTGATTTAACCCCGATTCCACTAATGCCAAGACCATTTATTAAGCGCTCTAAGGAATTATTTTTACTATTTTCAATAGAAATAAGGAGATTACTAACTGATTTATTGCCAAAACCTTCTAATTCAATTAAGTCCTCTTTTTCTTTACTTAGATTATAAATATCGGGAATGTCTTTGATTAAACCCATATTATAAAAGTCTTCAATAATTTGTTCACCTAAACCATCAATATTCATGGCATCTCGAGAAATAAAATGAATCAGGGAGTTAATTTGTCTAGCTGGACAAGCTTCATTAGGACAATATAAATCAATTTTGGAGTCTGTTAGCTCTAATTTAGTCCCACAGATAGGACAATTAGTAATCATCTCATAATTTTTTTCTAAACCAGTTCGTCTTTCAAGGACCGGTCCAACAACTTCGGGAATAACATCACCAGCTTTATGAAGATAAACATAATCCCCTACTTTTAAATCTTTACTAACAATATAAGGATAGTTATGTAAAGTTGCTCTTCTAATAGTAGAACCAGCTACTTTAATAGGTTCTAAAACCGCATTGGGTGTTATCTGTCCCGTACGGCCAACTGTACAAACTATATCTGTTAATTTGGTAATTACTTTTTCGGCGGGAAATTTATAAGCCACAGCCCATTTAGGATATTTAACGGTGTAACCTAAGGTTTTTTGGGCACTTAAGTCATTAACTTTAATAACAATGCCATCGATTTCATAAGGAAGTTCTGGTCTATGAATAGTCCAATAGTCAATATAGGCTAAGACTTCATCGATATTTTTACAAATACGATTATTAGGATTTATTGGCAGACCACAGCTTTTAAGCAAGTCTAGCGTATCACTATGATGTAAAAGATCCGTATTAGGTAAATGATACAAGACAATATCTAAATTACGATCTTTGGTAATACTACTATCTAACTGTCTAATTGACCCCGCCGCGGCATTTCTAGGATTTTGAAATAATTGTAAACCCTTTTTAGCTCGTTCTTCATTTAACCTATTAAACACTTTCTTTTGCATATAAATTTCCCCACGAACTTCAAGGTCAATTTTTTTATGCAAAGTTAGTGGCAATTTTTTTATCGTGCGCACATTATGAGTAATATCTTCCCCAATTACTCCGTCTCCCCGAGTTGCTGCTGAGACAAAGGCTCCATCTTTATAAATAAGAGATACGGCAAGCCCGTCCATTTTAAGTTCACATGAATAAGCAACTTCTCCTACTTCCTTGCGAACTTTTGCGTCAAAATCTCTAACCTCATCATAATTAAAAACATCAGCTAAACTAAACATAGGTGTTGGATGCGTAACTTTTTTAAATTCCGCAATAACCTCATTACCAACTTTACTAGTAGGCGAATTTTTCAATTTATATTCTGGATACTCATTTTCTAATTTAATTAACTCATCCATTAAAGAGTCATATTCATTATCTGTTAAAGTTGGATTATCATTAACATAGTATTCCACATTAGCTTTATTTAAAACATCACATAAGTACTCAATTCTTTCTAAAACATTAGTATTATTTAACATAAGTATATTTCCTTTCATCTTAATTTATTTTATCACTTTTTAGGAACTTAAAAAAGTACAAAGGACTAACTTTGTACCCAATTTCAATATGATTTTTATACCCCAGAATATTTTATTAAACACTTTATTACTTAATGAAGTTCCCATAAAGGATCATGATAAGTCATTGCCAAATTGCGTTTATGTTCAGCCTGAATAGTTCTATCTAAATTTTGCATACCAACTCTATATTGTCTTTGTAATAATTGAAATTTAACATACCTAATAACCGGTTTTGGCGAATCACTTACAAGTTCAAGACAGTCTGCAATTTTTTCTTCTGACCCCGAAACAATATCTTCAAATAACTCATCGGCCTCGCATCGTTTTAAATCGGACAATTTTTGAAGAATTAACTTTTCAATGCTATTAGTTAAATATTTATCAATTAGTCTATAATCTGCATCATTCCATCTTTTCTTAGGATATTTTTTTAAAACTTTTAAAAGTTCTAATTCTTCCTGATAGCGATCTAAGATTTCTCGTTCTTTTTTATTTACCTTAGAAGCCTTCTTTGCTCCTATTCTTTTAATATTTTCTTTTTCATATTCACTTATATATGATAGCCAGAAACACCATTCCTTAATCAAATTATCAATGTTCATAAACAACATTAAATCAGGACTTTCAATCATTATGACATCGCTATTTTTTCTCATTTCTTTAATAATCATATCATTTATACTCATCTAAAATACCTAAACTAATTAATTCTAAATTAACAAGTTATCCTTTCTTAATTAATATTATCTATATTAAACTAATTTTTATCTTAATTCAATCATTTTTTTCTATTTATCCCTTTTTTCAAAGACAAACACCACCTATTTTATTGTCAAATTAAAAAAAGCATGAATTATACTTCACACTTAAATTATTTTCTAGTAGGAAGAAAGAACTCGCTATATTCTTGTACTTTGCTGTTTAAAGCTCGAAATG
>CAKOMC010000029.1 GCA_934096535.1 uncultured Bacilli bacterium
ATATATTTATTAGCGCTCGTAGTCTTGCCCGAACCCTTAGTACCAATCACATTTATAATATCATCATCAGATAATTTTTTAAAATAATCAGGTCTATCTTTTAATAAATATATTTTGGCATTTTTCTTCATAAGAGTCACTCCTTTTTTACTACATCTAAAATGACTATAGCAGTTAAATGTGTGTTTGTAAACTAAAAATCTTCAATATACAATGGATTAGATGAATAAAAGAACTACTATTAAGCAATTCTTTCATTATATTATAAAACTTTTGGCTTTTTTGCTCTATATAGTTGATAACTTTGTGCCTTTCTTTCAAATAATCTTTTATTTTTGAATATACTTCATTATCTATCAACTTATTTTTTATCTCGTTATAATAATTCATATTCCTCCTGCTATGGACTATAAGTCTCAATTTCTAATTTATTATCTTTAATTTTAAGCATAATACTACCATCTTGGTCGGTTCTATATATTTTGGAATTATCCAGATTATTTAATACCTTTTTATTAGGATGACCATACTTATTTTTTCTTCCTACACTAATTATAGAATACTTAGGATTTATTTTACTTATAAACTCCTTACTACTACTCGTCTTCGAACCATGATGTCCAACTTTTAAAAAGTCTATTTTTGCTAGTTTATATTTCTTAATAATATCTTCTTCTTTTGATTTAGAAGCATCACCCATAAACATAAATTTATATCCGTTTAACTCAGTATAAATAACATTACTATTATCATTTTCGTTATCATACTTTCCGGTTTGCAAGAAAGATAATTTATTATCATTTATATTTAATTCTTTAATACAAGTATAATATTTTATTTGATTCTCGGTTAATATTTTAATTAAATCATTTTCTAAATCGTTAACCTCGCCACAATTAAGTATTACTTTTTCAATCTTAATATTATCTACAAGATAAAAAGCATTCCCTACATGATCAAAATCCCCATGGCTAATAATTAAACTATCGATTTTTTTAATATTAATACTATGTAAAAACTTAATTATATTTTTTGCCGTATAAAAATTCTTATCATTAGTTATCCCCCCTGTATCAATCATTGTTACTTCTTTTTTGGGACTTATCAAGATACTTGCATCTCCTTGAGATACATCTAAATAATATACATTTAAACTATTATCTAAACTATACCCATAAGGGTAAATAAGAAGAAACAAAATATTAAATAAATGATAGTATACTTTTCTATATTTTGATAGTAAAAAAATATTTAAATAATAGATAATAATAACAATAATACTCATTTTAGGCAAAATAATATTTATACTTACCTTAGTAAAAACAATCGTTAATAATTCTAACAATTTTATTAATATTTTTAAAACAGGTAGAAAAAAAGGAAATAAAAAAGTAATAAGACAGATAGGATAAAATAAAAAACTAATAAAAGGGACAAAAACTATATTGAATAATGGCGCTAATAAATTATAAGAATAGTTAAGACAAACCGTAATAGGTAGTGAAAAAATAGTAGCAATATAAGTAGTTTTTAAAGACTTTAAAAGATAATTTTTAGTTTTATCATTATAAAACACAAGGCCAAAAGTACAAAGATTAGAATATAAAAATCCAGTATCGTAAAGAAAATAAGGATTAATAATAAGTAAAATACTAGTACTTAATAACATTATTTCATAAGTTTTAAAATTCATCTTAAATTTTTCTTTTAAAAAAGAAAAGACTTTTAAAAATATAAACATCGCTAAAGCTCGCATAACACTAGCTGGAAAACCTAGTAAAGATGCATATATTATTAAAAAGATAATAATAATAAAATTACGAAGCCCCATTTTTATCTTTTTTAAAAGTGCCTCTAAAAGCATCGTAAATATACTTATATGTAAACCGGAAATAGCAAATAAATGTACAACCCCTAGGTCTTGCAAATAGCTATAAGTATCAGCATCAATATTTTTCTTTCCATAAATAAGCATAGTTAAATAACCTTTTTCATCAATCATCTCACATCTTTTATAAAGAAAATCTTGGAATTGATAAAAGTAATTAGAACTATTTTCAATACTTATAATCTCTTTAACCGTAAAAAGATAATATATCTTCTGATAATATAAATATTTTTGATAGTTAAAAGTATTAGGGATAGTATTATTTAAGGGTTTATTTAAATTACCCTTTAATATAATTCTATCCCCTATTTTAAAATCACTAACTTTTTTTCTTAAATTAGAATCACTATCATTAAGATAAATACTTGCTATAACTTTTTCTGAAATATTATCTTTATTAGTTAAAATAGTCATCTTATATTTAGTATCTAACATTTTATAATCAATAATCGTTCCAGTAATTAGCTCTTCGTTGCCATTATAAATTGAGGTTTTAAAAATATAGTTACATCTAATAAAACTAGTTAAAAAACTAAATAGCACTAAAAAGAAAATAAATATTTTAAACGGTAATATAGTCTTTGATTTTTGCATATAAAGCCTCACCGATGCCACTAACATTCTTAATATCTTCTATCGTCTTAAAGTTACCATTTAAAGTTCGATAATCAATAATATCTTGTGCTTTAGCATCACCTATACCACTAAGAGTTGTTAATTCTTGAATGGCTGCGGTATTGATATTAACAAGGGTCCTATTTGGAGTTTGGGGATTATTATCTTTAGAAATAGAAGAATTAGACTTGTTATTATTGCTAACAACAGCATCATTAGGTATTTCTTGATCTTTAGTAACAGTTGTGTTCGTTGTCGTTTTTATTACTTCCTCTTTTTTAGGTATATAAATAACCATTTCTGAACTTACCTTTTTACTAAGATTAATTGTTGTAGTATCAGCATTCTTAAGAAGACCACCAGCTAATTTTATACAATCATTAACGATATTATCTGCGGTTACTTCATAAACTCCCGGTTTTTTAACAAAACCTTTAATGTCAATATAGTATTTGGCTACTTTGCTTTCTTTATTTTCTTCTAAACTTGCTTGATTGCTAGAAGAATTATCCTTAGAAGTATCAGAATTATTATTAATTTCCAAATTATTTTCTTCTTTTTTAAGCAAAGAAATAGCTTCTTCTAGATTTTTAAAAGTCTTATCTTGAAAAAAGATATGATAGACATCTAAAGTAAGAATACTTATAAGCATTAAACAGATAAAAATTGGTAAAAAATACTTCTTTGAAAACTGTTTTACTAAGTCAAAATAAAAATTCATAATTTATCACCTCCTAATTATATATATTGGTAACAACTTACGAATTTCCTTCAAAAATTTTCATTTTTTGCTAATTTTTAGCAATTTTCTCTTGAATTTTTACTTTAAATAAATTATTTGACACTCTACTTGACACTTTTTCAAAGTTATAACTTTTTAACTTTGAAATATTTATGACTTTCTATTTTACAATTTAGTTATAAATTTATTATCTTATCTCTTAACTTTTTACTTTGACTTAAGGCGGCAATTTTTTCGGTAATCCCAATCATAACAATAGCATTAATGGCAAATGATCCACCATAACTAAAAAATGGAAGAGGAACCCCTGTTAGAGGCATTAAACCAAGGACACCTAGTAAATTAATTAAAATATGTAAGGCTAAATATGAGCAAGTTCCATAAGCAATTAAACTTGTGCTGATGCTAGGAGCTTTTTTAGCTATTTTTAATATTCTTAAAATAATTAAAACATATCCTAAAATCACTAAAATCCCTGTTACGAGTCCTAATTCTTCAACAATAATAGGAAAAATAAAGTCGGTATGGGCTTCTGGTAGATAAAGATATTTTTGAGTTGAATTACCAAAGCCAAGACCAAAGAGACCACCATTTTTAATAGCTATATAACCATTACAAACCTGATAACCTAATCGTTCGTTACGCTTTTCATCACTACAAGGAGCTAAAAAAGAAAAACGCGATAACTGATAACCAGTAAATATTTTATCTTTAAAGATTATACAACCACAAAGACCAATAACAGCTACCGCTAAAATAATCAAGTTAGCACGCAATCTAGTTTTTTTAGGCATAGGAACAGCTAAAAAGATAAGAATAGCTAAGACCCCAATTATAATAGCACTTCCTAAATCGGGTTGTTTTAAAACTAAAAGTGCAATAGCAAAAGCAAAAAATAAAGGGATAAAATAAATGAAAGCTCGAGTTTCTTTTTTCTTTACTATATCTTCGTAACTAAAAGCTAAATAGATAATGATAATTGACTTAGCAAACTCAGCCGGCTGAAAATTAAAGAAGCCTAAATCATACCATCCCTTCGTTCCGTTAGTAATTTTTCCGGCTAAAAGTAAACCAACTAGTGAAGCTCCAATCAAAATCATTAGTAAATAAGATATATATTTATAAGATTTTAAGGGAAACCGAGTAATAATGATAGTAGCAATCGCACTAATTACTAAGATAGCACACTGCCGAATAAAATAATAATTACTGGCTACCCCCTGTTTTAAAACAGTTAAGACACTAGAAGCACTAAATATCATAACACACCCCAAGACCGAATAAAGAACTGTTAAAAAAAGTAAAAGCAAGTCCACCTTGGCTATTTTTTTCTTCATTTTGACCACCTATTATAATCATACCATAAATTCTATTAGTTTTTTAGGTATAAATTTCTACTTGTGTCAAAATCTTCATCAACCCATAAAATATATTAGATACATAAAGGAGGTATAAATATGTATTATTACGGAAATAACGGCTACTACGGTGGCTACGGTTATCAAAATCCTTGTAGTACTTATGTTGGTACCACTGCTGGCTACGGTTATGGATATGGTGCTGCTATTTGGATTGTCTTATTTATTCTTTTAGTAATTATCATTGGTGCTGGCTGGTATGCTGGTGGAAACACTAATCGTTAAGAGAGGCTTCTCTCTTTTTTACTTTTTAATTTTTTTTGTTTTTAATTTTTATTTTTGATTTTTATTATTAAACTTATCTTTATTACTCTAACTAAATTTTTAGGTTAAACTTGTAAAAATTACCCCTTTCTTTTTAAGATGTTTTTTGATAAAATACCTATGAATGTGGGGTAGAATTATGAAATTACCAGATATAAAAATATTAGATGAAAAGGAAAAGATTTTACATAAAAAGGCATTACCAGTTACTGAGTTTCCCTTATCTAAAGAAGATAAAAAAAATATCGATGATATGATTAAGTATTTAACCATGAGTCAGATTGAGGAATATTCCCAAAAGTATGATTTGCGTCCTGGTATGGGTCTTGCTTATCCACAGATTGGAATTAGTAAAAGAATTTTTGTTATTGTTGATGAGATTGAAAAAGGTAAATTCGAAAATTATATTATTATTAATCCCAAGATAGTTTCCCAAAGTGAAGAACTTATTTATGTCGGGGAAGGCGAAGGCTGTCTATCAGTAAATCGCGAAGTTGATGGTATCGTACCACGCTCCGCTAGAGTTACAGTAGAATATAATGATTATAACGGTGATACTTATCGTATTCGTGTTCGTGAAGACATTGCGGTTGCTTTTCAACATGAAATTGATCATTTAAATGGTATACTTTTTGTTGATAAGATTGATAAGAAAAATCCTTTTAAAGACAAAGAATTAATGCGAGAAATATAAAATATAATAAGAATCTAAAAAATTCAATCTAATATTTAGGTATTTAAAAAGTAGTGAGCAAGTTTAATGTCCACTACTTTTTTGCTGTAATTTTACTAGTAATTTCAATATCATCGGTGGCGAGAATACCGTCTGTATATTTACCATCTTTGTAAAGATGTTTATCTAAGGTACCACTACTCTTACCGTCTTTGTAAAGTTTATAAGTGCCTTTACTTAGTGATTTAGTACTGATAATTAAGGAGTTAAAATCATCATCACTTAAGAAAGTTAAAATTTCCTTTTTATCACTATTAATCAAACTAAGAACACTATCTTTTTTAATAATATCTTTTAATTTAAGACAAATAGTATAATTTTTAGAACTGGTAACTGGTGTTTCATAAATATCTTTACCTAAAGCAATTAAAGTCCCACCATTTATTTCATAACCGCTTGTTGTATCTATGGGGGCATCTTCTTCAGTACCAGTAAGATATGTAAGACCACCATCTATAATTATGTTTTGCTTTGATTTAAGGTTAGCTTTACTACTGTTAATGGTTAAAGCGCCATCAAGAATATTAATTAAGCCGCCATCTTCACTGGTAACTATTCCATAATTTTTTGCAGTAATATTAATATTTCCACTTGTTAGGGTAAAATCATTACTTACTACATTAATACCAATATTTTGATTAGCCGTAATATTTAAAGTACCACTTCCCTTTAATTCAACTGGTCCGGTTGAATAAATAACACTATCATAATAAGATGTTCCATCATCAGTTAAACTATTAATGGTATTTTCTAAAGCTTCTATTTTTAATTTACCCGAGCCTTTATTAATAATATTTGCCACATCTTTAGTGTTTATTTCCACATTATTTAAAGCTAGTGTTACATCACCACTGCAATTTACAATTATGGTATGATTAAACTTACCAGTCAAATTATAAGTGCCACCTCTAGTGATAGAAATATTTTCATTATAATAACTTAGGTTAATATCTTTTTCAGTAATTTCTTTTCCTTCTAATTTTGGAATATTTTTATTATTATCACTATCTTTATTATTACTAGAATTATCTTCTACGATAACATCATCGGGTAAAAAACTAATTGGTTTAATAGTATAATACAAAATACCAGCTGTTAAACCTAAACTTAGAATTAAATAAACACCCATTTTAGCTAATGGAAAAAATGTTAATTTAAAGTTAAGATAATTAAAGCCAGAAAATAATAGGTAAAAGAAAAGTTGAATTGATATAAAAATCAAAATAGAAGTTACAATTGTTGTAATAATCTGCTTTTTTCTAGTAGTATTGGTAGTTGTACTATAACTAGAATTATTATTATCATAACCATTATTAGGAAAATAAGAACCATAATCATTACTGTAATCATAGTTATTATTGGTTTCATTATAGTTATCATTAACACTATTAGTACTAGTTAAATCATGATATAAAATAAGACTAAAACTAGTAAATGTTAACAAGATTGTTATTAATATTATATTTTTATTTTTTCTTCTCATAAGTTCTCTCCTACACTTTTTCATTTTAAATATTAATTGTGAAGAATTAATGAAAAAAAGGCCATTGGCTGCCTTTTAATTAAACATTTTCTTTACTACGCTTAAGTATTCTTCATCACTTTCGATTGGCAATAATTTATTACCAGAAACTCTTCTAATCATATCATCAGAGTTATCCATTTCGTTAGACAAGAAAACATATTCATTATTATTATAAGATATGCTCTTAATTACTATATATATTTTATTGTTAAATGAGTAAAAATCAACTAATTGTTCTGGCATTATCTTGTAGCTCCTTTACTTTGAATAGACTTTTGTTCTAAATATTGCTCTGTTTGTTCACTAAAATCTTCGCCATTTATATAACGATATATCATACTATCAGGGACATTCAAATAATTATTATCAGGGACAATAATCCCTTCATATTTCGCACTATTATTTTCTCTATCCTTAAATACTTGCTGTTTAAATAAATTAACAGCATTTGTACATTCAGCATAATATTCATATTCGCCAGCATTAGTCATTTTATGCTCTTTAGCTAAGCGGTAAATTAAATAATCCGAATATCCATTTAAAGTTGTATCAGATAGTTCAAATTTAAATTCTGATGGTGTTTGAACTAAGAGTTTTTTATACAATTCTTCTTTTACTAAATCATAAGCTTCATCAATCATTTGTTTATTTTTTACTTCCATGTTATTTTTATCCTTATCTGATTCTGCTTTTTCATGGAGTGCTAATCCAGCGGCCAATCCTCCCATTCCCGTTAAGGCGCCAATCAAAAATGCACGGCGAGAATATTTTTTTTGCCTACGAGTAGCTTCTATTTCGGCCTTATTCATACTTTCTTCTTTTATTTTGGCAGCCAGATTTTCATAATTACTATTTCCTAAATTCATAGCTTCGCTATCTTTTTCTTGTTGTACTTTTTCATCATGATTAGCGTTGACTAAATTAATTGCAGCATTTGCATCTATTTCTATATTTTCCATTTAACTATCACCTACTATAATAATAGCATTCTTAGACTTTTTTCGCAACTAAAATTATATTACCATTAACACTTTCATTACAAGTTTGAATATATAAAAACTTTCCTAATATGAGATAAATAGTAGTTATTATTACCAGTTTGGGTTAGAAGAAAAGTTTTATTGCCTAGATTAATACTGCCGAGGATATCGCTATTTATTTTCTTAGTATAACCACTTCTATATTTGTTACTAACCATATTAATATACTCTAAAGCCCCAGTATAACTAAATCTTATTCGAACTAAACACATAATTATTAAAATGAAATTTAAAATTAATAATAAACTTAAAATACTTCTAATTTTCTTATTTTCTAACATATTTTATCTTAGCTCCTAATAAACAATATTAGAGACATTCCCTGTATTATCAATATCATACATATAATAAACTTCTTGGGATTTTTCTTTAAATGTTCCTTGTCTTGGTCCATCCACACGCACTAATTTATAACCATCAAGACTTTTTTCTTCAGTAGTATAAACTGTATCAATTTCATCACGCATAGTAATTTTATCCGTAAGTAAGTTACCTAAAGTATCAATATAGTAAACATTAACAATCCCGTACTTTAAAACTTTATTAAAAGTCATACCCATTTCAATATCATAAGTAAATCCTGCATAACTATTTCTAGTTAAAGGCCCATTTAAATGGAAGAAAAATGGTTCTAAAGCGGTTTTGCTAGTTTTAGGCAAAGTAATATTCAATAAAGTAGCATTTAAATCTTGATAGCTTTTTTCTTTACGAGAGTAAGCCCCAATACTATAAATGTTATTATCTAAATCACTTTTAGAATTATAACGCATGGTTAATAAAAAATTATAAAAATTATTTTGATAAAATTTAATTAAGTTAGTATTTGTTTCTCTAGTTTTACTATTTTTACTTTTATTGGTCCAAATTTTATTAATATAAGTAGTAGTTAAATCGTCTAAAGAAACAAAGTTAGTATTATAATTTTTATTAAAATAGTCGATATAGTATTTATCTAAATCTTGAATACCATTGGTATAACCTAACTCTTTTAATTTAGCCGCAATATTTTCATCTTTTAGCTCATCATCACTTAGATTATAGCCATCATACAAAGCTTTTAATGGTTCACTGTTATATAAACGATACATAGGGATAGGAATTTTAAACTTATTATAACTTATTAAATTATGATACTTCTTATCATCTTCAACTGGTTTTAAATATAGAGAATTATTTTGATAAGTATAATCATTATTACTTAAGTTAATAATCTTTAAACTAAAGTTTCTAATTTCACCCGGCATAAAGATATATTTGTCATTAACAAAAATTCTAGATTTTAGTTTTAATTCTTTATCTTTAAAATTAGCTGGAATAATTATTGTCTCAACACAATCTTCTTGCTTGCAAACCATATTGCATACAATAGAGCTTTCTGCGGTAGTATTGACATAGTTAGTCTTACATTTTCCTTTCGCACTTACATTTACGATAGTTAAAGCTATAACTGCTGACACTAAAATTTTTTTCATATATTTTCACTCTTTTTTTCTTGAGATAATAATATAATAGATACCATGTCGAATTTTGCCAAATTATAAGTCTAAATTTCTTTTTTATGTAAAAGAAAAGAATGTCTTACTTTTACTTGGACATTCTACCCTTTAGTATCTTCTAAGATTGCTTTTAAAAATGCTAAACCAACTTTTTTCTCTTCTGGTGTTTTTAGTTCTAATAATTTAATCTTTTTATCAGGATATTCTTCATAAATTGAATAAAACACTTGTAATTTACCATCTTTGAAATTGTTATCAGTATAAAGCATATAATTTTTTTTAGTATATTCTTTATCACAATAAGTGGCAATTACATGATAAGTAATCCCATTTTCAATAAAGCTAAAATCTTCCATATTAATCCTTTCTTACTATTCTTACTTTAATTTTAAAGTTTTAATTAGTATGGCATCATTTAAATCATCAGAATCAACTCTTTTATAGATTTCAATATTTGGTATAAAACGAATATTGGGTTCCATGTATGGAATATTTGATTCCGTTTTATTATTAGATGGTATATTATTTCCACTATTTAAATAAGCCTTATGATCTTTATAGTGAATACTATAATTTTCGTTTGGGGATTCATAATAAATCTCGCTGTATTCTGCAAAAATTCCATCTCTTATATTATCCTCATCTATATCAATTTTTTCAACTTGATGTTGATACCCAATAATTTTGGTAAGTAAGCAAATTCTATCGTTGTGATTTACTGTATGTTCATTAATTGCAACAATGCCTCCTAATGTCAATGCAGTCATTAAAGCGGCACTGCCAACAAATTTTTTTATTCTTTTTTTCTCAATTTTCATTGTGTCTTCTCCTTCCTGTAGCTTCTTATTATAAGTTAACTTTTTGTAAATTTCAAGAAGGTTTTTTATATTTCACAAGAAATTCACAATTAATTAAATTTTTAAGGATTTTCAAAGCTTTAAACTTGCCAAAATGCTTAAAAATTAGAACCATTATCTTACTAAGAAAAAAGGCTAAGAAAACAAATGTAAGAAAAAAAGATACTGGCAATTACCAAATATCTTTAAATTGAATCAATATTTAATTTTACTCTACCTAAATTTAAAATATAAGCATGGGCTTGAACAAGGGTTCTAATAGCATTAGCCATTTTGCCACCTTTACCAATTACCACACTGCGGTCAGTATCGCTTACTAACACTTCAATTATTAAATCATCTTCTAATTTAAATTCACTAACACGAACTCTATCTGGATTATTAACAATTGACTTAACTAGATATTCTGTAAACTCTTTTAATTCCATAAATTAATTTTCTTTCTTTTTTGATTCAGCATATTTTTTCATAATGCCTTCACCAGCAAGAATGTTCTTAACTGTATCAGTTGGAACGGCACCGTTGTTTAACCATTTGATTGCTTTTTCTTCATCTACTGTAATAATTGCAGGATTCTTAATTGGATTATAAGTTCCTACTGTTTCGATAAATCTACCATCTCTTGGACATCTTGAGTCAGCGGCTACAATTCTATAGAAAGGTTTTTGTTTAGAGCCCATTCTTTTTAATCTTAATTTAACTGCCATTTGTATTCCCTCCTCACTTAATAACAGTAATTATCTTATCATAGCTAAACCATACTGTCAACCTTTTTTAGTTAACAGATATACTTTTAATTTTTTTGCTTTTCTGATATCTTTTATTTAAATATATTTTTATTATCTTGCCTAATAATTATCGACAATATATCAATCAAGAATCAAAAAAAGGAAGATTACTCTCCCTTAACAATATTGATAGCTTCACGCATTTTCATATCATATTTAACCATATCAAGACCACCAAATTCTTTTAATAAGTCTTCTTTAGTCATACCATAGTTCTTAGCCATTTCTTCTGCTTTAGCTTCAGCATCTTTATCACTAATTTCAATTTTTTCTTCCTTAGCAACTTCTTCTAATAAGAATCTTTCTTTTACTCTATTAGTAGCAGTTTCTTCATATTGTTTATGTAAATCTTCATGAGTCATGCCTGTAAATTGCATGTATTGTTCAAGTGTTAGACCATTCATCTTTAATTGTTGGGATACTTGATCAATAATTCTATGAATTTCATCATCAATAATTTCTGGATTAATTTCTACCGTCATCTTTGATGTAGCTAATTTTAAGCAGTCTTCAATGTACTTATCTTCAATTTCAGATTCTTTACGAGTCTTAATTTGTTCTTTAATTTTAGCTTTTAATTCATCAGCAGTTTTAACATCATCATAACCTAAATCTTTAAAGAAATCTTCATCTAATTGTGGTAAAACTCTTTCTTTAATAATATTTACTTTAACTTTAAATACGACATCTTTACCTTTTAATTCTTCAGTATAATTTTCTGGGAATTTTAAATTTAAATCTTTTTCTTCCCCAACACTCATACCAATAATACCTTCTTCAAAGCCTGGAATAAATGTATTTGAGCCAATTTCTAATGGATAGTTTTCACCTTTACCACCTTCAAATGGTTTACCATCTAAGAAACCTTCAAAGTCAATAATAGCAGTGTTACCATTTTCAACTTTGCCACTTTCTTTTACCTTGATTTCAGCATATTTTGTTTGAAGTTTAGCAATTTCTTCATCTACTTCTTTACTAGTTACTTTCGCAGTTTCTTTTTTAATGCCTAATTTCTTGTATTCACCTAATTTAATTTCTGGTTTAGAAATAAATGTATATTCAATACTAATTCCATCTTTATTGATATCTTTAATATCAACTGTTGGTTGAACAACTGGCATTTCTTTTACTTCATCCAAAGTATTTTTATATTCAGTTGCAAGTAAAATGTCGATAGCATCGTTATATAGTGGTTCAACACCATTTTTACTAACGAACATATCAAAAGGAACCATACCTTTTCTAAAACCATCAACAGTTACATCTTTTTTAATTTTATTGTATGCATCTTTAATAGCCTTAGTCCAAATTTCACCTTTATATTCTTTTACAACTTTTTTTACATTATTCATAAAATTCTTCCTTTTCTAACTTCTATATTATAGCCTAAATCGAGCATTAAAGCTACTAAATTAAGCGATTTTTACAATTTTAACATCATAAGAACCAGTTGGTGTTACAACATTAACAATTTCCCCAGCTCTATGGCCTAAGATAGCCTTACCAATTGGGGATTCATTAGAAATCTTGTTAGCAAATGGATCAGCTTCCATTGAACCAACAATTGCATATTCCTCTTCTTCATCATCATCTATATAATTTAAAGTAACATTAGAGCCAACACTAACAGTTTCTTTAGACGCTCCGTCCATTACTTGGCAATGTTCTAATTTAAATTCTAATTCTTTAATTCTTGCTTCTACTTGGGCTTGTTCATTACGAGCAGCATCATATTCAGCATTTTCTGATAAGTCGCCTAAGCTTCTTGCTTCTTGTAAAGCAGCAATTACTTCAGGTCTTTTCTTTAATTTTAAGTCATTCAATTCAGTTTCTAACGCCAAATATCCTTGGGGCGTTAATAGAATTGTTTGTTCTTTTGTCATTTTTATTCTCTCCTCTAAAAAATATCTATCTAAGAATACTACAAATTATATTAAATGTCAAACACTTTTATTCGTAGCATATCCATCTTACTTAGTGGTATTTCACACTTAAATTTAATGAGTTGTTTAGGGTGTCTTGCTACTTCAAGTTCATTACCATCACAATCATAAATCTTAGGGATAGTTAAAGTTTGGGTCGTGATATTAGGACCAAAAACTTCAACAATATCACCGGTTTTAAAATAGTTTCTTTGTTCTACTGTTACCTCTTTTTTATCTTTATTATATGCCATTACAATCCCTAAAAAATCTTGATTACTAATCTCATTTCGATCTAAGAAATATTGTTCATTTACCTCCGGCAATTTATCAAAAAATTGGGGTACAGAATCACGATTAGCACATCTATTTAAGACATTTAAGGCATAGGTTGTATACTTTTCAGTTAAAGTATTATTCTTAATTTTATCGATTAAACTCCTGTAAGTAGATATAACCGTAGCAATATAATAGATACTACGCATTCTTCCCTCAACTTTAAAGGAGTTAACCCCAACTTCAATCATTTCTTTAATGAAAGGCACCATATTTAAGTCTTTAGGCATCATTGTAAAATCAGGTTCATTATTATCAGCTTTAAAAACATAGCGACATACTTGACTGCACCCACCTCGGTTAGAATCACGATTAGTTGCATAATTACTCATAACGCAACGACCACTTACAGATGTACACATGGCTCCATGAATAAAACACTCGAGATCTAAATGTGTTTCCTCTTTAATTCTTTTTATGTCATCTTTAGAAGCTTCTCTTGCTAAAACCACGCGTTTAGCCCCTAAATTTTTATAAAATAAAGCTGAGCTGTAGTTGTTAGTTGAGGCTTGCGTTGATATGTGGAGTTCTGTTTTTAACCCTAATTTTTGGTGCAAAGACATAATATAAATATCACTAACAATGATTCCATCAACCCCAATTTCATCTAATTTTAAAAGGTATTCTTCTAAACCTAAAGTATCAGCATTATGAGGTACTATATTAACTGTTACATAAACTCTTTTTCCCAGATTATGGGCAAAATCCACTCCTATTTTTAAATCATCAAGGCTAAAGTTTTTAGCATTAGCTCTTAGGGAATAATCAGTTCCTCCTACATAAACTGCATCAGCACCATATAAAAGCGCTACTTTTAATCTTTCTAAATCGCCAGCGGGCGCTAATAACTCTATCATTTGATATCTCCTATCTTAAAGACGGTCTTTTTTTCTAAAAAGCCATTATCAATATTTTCTAAAGACTTACCATGTAAAAAAGCCATTACCGTATCTAAATTTAAGAAGGCCGTATTAACATAAAAATAGTAAACATTTTCTAAATTTTGGCAATCTAAAACAGCACATTTATCTGATAAGCCTACTGTACTATTATTTTCCTCATAAAGAGTAAATTTAACACTTCCCATCTTATCTGTAATATGCAAAGGATTAGTATGGAGCAAATGATAATAATCTTCGTAATTAGAAACTAGTTTACGCTTAGAATACATAACTTGATTATAACCGAAAAGATGATAAACAACCGGCTTTACAACATTTTTATCAATCTCTTCTAGTTCTTCTTTTGTAAGTTCATTAGAAACAAACACACTGTTGACATAATTTAGCCAAACATTTATAGATTTATAATTACAATTAAAATGGTTTATAAAAAGAATTATTTCTTTTTTTAAATCTTTTAGTAATTTAATAAGACCAATGTCTTCAATAACAAAGCCTTTAACATTTAATTCTGGCAAGATAACTTTTAATTCATCAATTTCTTTATTATTTAAAACTTTATTAATTAAGCAATAAACATTATTTTCTTTAGCGCTCGCATTTATCTTTTCCATAGTAAAACTTGCCGGATAACCAACAGTATAGCCTTTTAACGGCAAAAGAAAGGTAAAAACCCCTTCTAATTTATATTTTTCTATTTCTTCTAAATTATTTACGCTTAGTAAGATTTTATTCTTCGTTTTTGCGTTTACTAACACTTATACCATCTCCGATATTTAGAAATTCTGTAGTAAATTCTTCATTATTTTTTAAGAATTCAATATAATTTTCAATTTTACCAACTAATTGTCTTAGATTTTTACTTTCGATAGTATCACTTTTACCTACATAACCATGAAAATTAATATTATCGGTTATAATTACACCACCTTTATTCAAAAAATACTTATATTTTTCAAAAAATTTCGTGTATTGACCTTTCGCTGCGTCAATAAAGATTAAATCATAAGATACCCCAGTCAGATTAACATCTAAAGCATCTTGATAAACAACATTTATCTTTTTATCTAAACCACATTTTTTAATATTTTTTAAACATTCCATATAACGAGTTTCATCGCGTTCAATAGTGGTAACCGTTGTTGGCTGGTTACTTGAAGCCATTAAAATAGCAGAATAGCCAATAGCGCTCCCAATTTCTAAAATATTTTTAACATTATGTTCTTTAATGTACTTCATAATATAACATATTGATTCTTTTTCTATTATGGGTACATTATTTTCTTTTGCATATTTTTCTATTTCTAAAATTTGTTCTTTCATAATTCATCACCTTTAATTATAGATATACCAAAGTCCTTGCTTTTTTAAATCAGCTATAATCTCATTAAATTCACTTTGATTTTTGGCATAATATGTCTTTTTATTTTTATCTGCTACAAAATAATAATAGTCAGTACTTAGCGGATTTATAGTAGCAACGATGCTTTCAAGACCACTACTGCAAATGGGTCCTACTGGCAAACCACTTACACAATTTGACCTAGTATTATATGGGTTACAAGTTTCTAAATCCCTCTGGGTTAATTCAACGGAAAAGTCTTTTTTTACTGCATAGTAAGTTGTCACATCACTACCTAAAGTCCAACCATCTTTTAAGCGGTTATAAAAAACACTAGCCACTCCACTTCTAGACTCATTATTTACCCCTTCTAATTCTACAATGGAAGCTAAAGTTAGAATCTGATGAGCCGTATAACCGCTATTTTCAATTTGCTTTTTATAAGGAGCTAGTTTATTTGCTAAACCATTGATTAAAGTTAAAATTATCTCTTTAATGCTTGCTTCTTTACGAAAGTTATAGGTATCAGGAAAAAAATAACCTTCCAAAGGATAATAGATATCTTTATTTAAAATATCCTCACTTATAAACCAGTAATTAGTAATAAGTTCAGTTAAAAACTCTTTATCAGTTAAAAGGGCGTTTACTTCATCTACAGTATAATTAAAATTCTTCGTAATAGCTTCAACATAATAAGGAATCCTTTTCCCTTCAATGAAAGTTATAGTTACCTCATCATCTACTACTTTACCATCTTTAAAAGATTTTAAAATCTCACTAGTTGACATAGCCTTATTAAGTTCATAAATACCAGCCTGAATATTTGTTATTTTATTTAACTTCATATAAATTTTAGCAGCCATGGTATTTTTAATTAAACCTTGATTCTTTAAGGAGTTTAAAACCTCGTTAGAAGTAGTCTTATAAGGAATTTCAAAAGTAATAGTAGTAATATCCTTGCTTACAGGACTTAGCATAATATTATAAGTTATAATAGCTCCTAAAACAAGAATAAAGATAAGACCGGCTATTATACTAACTATTTTACTTACTTTTGATTTAAGCATGATGCTCTTCTTCCATCTTTTTTTGAATAGATTCTAAGATATTAAAAATTAGATTCCATTCTTTTTCCGTTTCAATTGGATAAAGATTCATGTCTTTACCTGTGGCATCATAAATAGAAGCGTAAACTTTTTCTTTACCATCTTCATCTTTTTCATGATTAGTATAAACAATATAACTCTTTTTAGTTTCTTCACTATCAAAAGTAAATAATGGGTCAAATAAACATTCTTCCCCTTTATCATTGATTAATTTAATTTTATTATTTTTCATTTGCTTTCCTTTTCTTTAAATAGGTATCAAGTATAATCATTGCTGCTGTAACATCAATTACATTTTTTCTTTTTTTTCTAGACATGTCGTTTGCTAACAATATGTTGGTTGCCTCCACTGTACTTAGTCTTTCATCAACTAAAGTAATAGGAACATCAACATATTTTTCTAAAATTTTTTTAAAGTTTTGACTTCTTTCTGTAGCAAAACCACATGTATTATTCATATTTTTAGGAAGTCCTAAAGCTATTTCAGTAACATTTTCTTGCCTTACGATATCGGCAACTTCTAGGGCTAACTTGTCGTATTCTTCATTATTATATCTTAATAATTTATATGGATTAGCTATAATTCCCGTTCTTGAAATGGCAATACCTAAAGTTTTAGTTCCTAAATCCAAACCTAGTACTATCATCTTCACCTCTAATAAAATGACTATTGATAAGCCATGTTTTTTTTAACTTTTTTATTTCTAAGAGAAAGTTTAAAAGTCGTTAGTAATTTATCTCGATTATTTTACATCAGGATTATTTTTTTTATAATCATAGATTTTCTTTTTAAAATCTTTAATGCTATATGATTTATAAATAAAATAAGCGCCGAACACAAATAAGGCTAAAGTCACTAAATACATATACCAGCCTTCTTTTTTATAAACATTAAAAAGAAGATAAATAAGACCAAGGGCAAGACAAAGGATGCCTTCAATTCTTATTTTTTTAGATTGATGTTTAATAAATTTTCCTTCTTCGGTTGTAAAGTAATCACTAGTTACATTTTTTTCTTTTTTCATAAAACCACCGAACCCATTATATCATACGATTTTATTATTGCAAAGTAAGACACCAGAAAAAAGTGTGTTTGCATTGTGTTTGAAACTTTTTTAGCAAAATAAAAGCCCGTTTAATCGGACCTTAATATCAAAATTGGTGACCTGTACGGGATTTGAACCCATGTATGTATGCGTGAAAGGCATATGTGTTAACCGCTTCACCAACAGG
>CAKOMC010000030.1 GCA_934096535.1 uncultured Bacilli bacterium
AAATTATCTGATGATGATATTATAAATGTGATTGGTACTAAGGGTTCGGGCAAGACTACGAGCGCTAATAAATATATTAGTAATACTGATTATATTGTTATCAATTGTGATAGATTATATGATATGCCGACGGATAGCAAAGTTGAAGATGAATTCCTACCTAAAGTAAAAGAGCTATTAATCAAAAAATATGGTAAAGTTTATACGGGAAAAGATTTTAGCATTTGCTATGAAGAAATAGTTGATTTTGCTAAAAAGAAGCAAAAGAAACTAATTATTGAAGGTAATGTCATTTATGATATTGAACCGATTACTAAGTTAAAAGGTACAGTTATTGTTAAAAGAACGGGAGTTTTAAAATGTTTCTTGAGAGCCGTTTTTCGAGATTATCCTACTTCTTACTTTTTAAAGCTAGAAATTGAAAAACATGGTCCAATAATAGGTAGGATATCACGATTTAAAAATATTCTTAAAAGAAGAAAAAGTATTTTTAAAGAGTATCATCGTATTGAAAAAGATATAGAGGAGTTAGAATGCTATGCATAAAGAATTAGATAATGTAATTGTAAAAAGCAATATAAGTATAGATTATTTTGATAAGATAATTAATTATATTAAAAGCAATGAAAAAGAAATATTAAATTTCTTTAGTTTATCCGGTTTAAAAGAAAAGTACCAAGTTAAAATTCTTGATTATAAATCTTTTAAAGAGTTTGAACTAGCTAAGTATGCTTGCGTTAAAGACTATGTTAGAGGAGATACTGATGCTGATACGAGAACCATTAGAATTATGGACTTGAATGATCAAAGAAAATTTACTACGCATACAGATGCTAATTTAGATGAAATGCTAAAAATGATAATGCACGAGTTTGTCCATGCCTGTAATGATGAGGTTAAAATGTGGGTCCGAAAAACAAATTGGTTTCATGAAGGGTTAGCTACTAATTTAGCTCATCAAGACTACGAAATAACAAATTTAGAAACTTGTGATTTTGAAAAGTTAGAATGGAATTTTAATGGCTATGGCAGTGGTAGCTATAGTTATGCTTATACTATTGTTAATTATTTACTTAATAATTATTATCATGAAGAGGTTATGTACTTTGTTAAAGAACCAGATTATCTAATAGAAAATAGTAAAACTATATTTAATCAGGCTAAAGAGTGGGCAAAAAAGATGAGACCTCAAAGATAAAAAAGAGAAAAAAATAAAAAGGAAAGGAACTTATTATGAATTATTTAATTGCTGGTACATCAAATTACCTAATAAATGAAGAAATAAAGAAAATAATTGGAGATGAAGACTATACCAAAATAGACTATTTAGATACGACAATGGATGAAATTATAGTGGAGGCTAGTTATAACGACTTATTTGGTAGCAAAAAAAATATTATTGTTAAAAATGCCGGTCTTTTTGCGGAAAAAAATGAAACGGCTACGAAAAAGTTAGAAAAATACTTAGAAAATTCTAATCCCAATACAACATTAATTTTTGTTTGTGAAAAAGTAAATGAGCGTTTAAAAATAGTTAGTACTATGAAAGAAAAATATCATGCTATTATTTTAAAATCTATGTATGCAAATGATGCGGCTTCTAAAATTATGGAAGAAGTTAAAAAAAGAGGATTTACAATTTCTTATGAAGATGCTAGATACATTATTGATACTTCTTTAAATAACTTTGATATTGCTATGAATAATATTGCTAAAATCTGTCTTTATTATAATAGTCCCTGCAAGATTAAAAGTGAGGATGTTAAAGAACTAACTTCCGTTTCCATTGAAGATAATCAGTTTAAATTTGTTGATGCGGTTATTACTGGTAATTATAATCAAGCCTTCAAGATTTTAAAAGACTTTAAGATTCAAAAAATTGAACCTTTTGTTCTCTTTAATATGTTAGCCCGTGAGTATCGTAATATGCTTTTAATAAAAGAGGCTGCTAGTAATTCTAAAACAAAAAATGCTATTCTAACAACTCTTAATTTACAAAAATGGCAACAAGATAAATATTTAAAAAATAGTTCTAATTATAGTAAAAAAGCCCTAGAAAAAGAATTAGTTAATTTAGCAAATATTGATTTAGATATTAAAACAGGAAAGATTGATAAATACTTAGCCTTAGAAATGTATCTAATTAATCATAATGCTTAAGGAGTTTTATGAAAAAGAGTTTATTGTTTAATAAAATTACTAAATATTGGTTATGGGCTATGATTGTTTATATTCTGGCTGTTACTTTTATTCTGGAGGGAAATATCTATTTTTTATTATTTAATGTTTTAGGTATTGGTATTATGACTTATTTAACTAGTTATTATACTTATAAAGAAACGAAAAATAAAAATAGTTCTTCTAAAATACTAAGAATCTACCTTCTTTTATTTATAGCCTTAGTTTTCTTAGCAACCAGTGTTTTTAGGGGTCATCATTTATCCTTTAATATTAAAAATTGGCATTTTAATAATAAAATAATAATTTTTTCAAAACAACTCTGGCTTGTTTTCTAACTTCTTTAGTATTAGAAATATTTCAATTTATTTTTAGTGTCGGTGCTTTTGATATTGATGATGTTCTTTTAAATACTTTAGGGCCGATTATTTTCTATCCTTTATTTAATAAGGGTAGTATTAGTAAAATTATGGATAATATTTTCTACTTTCAAAAAGAAAAAATCACTAAAAAAGATTATATTATCTTAAGTCTTACTGGCATATTCTTTTTAGGGCTTTTCTATATTTTAATTTATGATTATTGGTTTAAAGTACCAGGATATGGCATAAAAATTTCTAAAGAAACCGATTGTATAAGCAGTAAAACTTATGCTACGGAAGATGAATATTATAGATATTTTTATGCTTGTAGCAATAATGATGATTTATATATTGAATATACTGAGGATTTTTTAGGTTTTGATGTTACAAAAAAATATAAAATTACTGATATTATTGCCGGCTCGATAGATAAAAATTTTTTAAAAAATAAAGATTATTTAGATAATGATTATATTATTAAAGAAAATAAGTATTCAAGTCTAAAAGTTGATGCCTTAAAAGATGAGAAATTAACTTTTAAACTGGATAATACCAATATAAAATTGCAAGGTTATAATGAGGCAATTGCTAATACTACTGCCGAATTTAACTATTTTATTATTCCAAATAAAGAAGGCCAAACGATTATTGATTTTACTTTATTAAGTAAAGAAACTAACGAAGAAAGACATATAAAATATCAAGTAACAGTAAATGAAGATTTAGCTGTAAGTTATGAAAAAATCAACTAAATATTTAAAGAACTTAAGAGTAGGTAATTGTTTTTAAGTTCTTTTTACTCTTATTAAGTGTTATACTAATTATAATAAAGGAAAATAACTTATTATAATAAAGGAAAATAACTTATGAATGATATAGACCAAATAAAAATAATTTTAGAAAAAATTAGAACTAATGCTGATAGGATAAATATGGTATCAAAAGAAGAATGGCTAAAAATGATAAATCAAGATGGTTATGATATTGAAAAAGTCTTAGCTTTAACTGATAGTAGATTAAAAGAAAAATATCAAGGCTATACTGATGATAAGGCTTTTTTTCGTGATTGCTTGTATGAATATGCTTCTAAAGTTATTCCTTTAATTAAGAAGGACTATGAAAATTATTTGGATAACGGAACCATTTTACGGCTTGATAATTTAATAAGTGAAAATAAAATTACCATAAAAGATACAGAAAAGATGGAAAATATCTCTGAAAAAGATAAAGGCTATTATGGGGGTGGGGCTCATAGCGATGGAACCATTGATATTTCCATGCCTCAAGGTGATATTATTCGGGAAACCAGACGGCAGCTTGGCGTTTTGCTACATGAAATATTCCACCTAACACATAAGTGGCGAACAGGGATTGATTTAAATTATATGATTGATGGGACTAAAGCTAAGGCTCTAAACTATGGTGGCATCTTAATGGAAGAAGGACTTACTGAAAAGTGTGCTATTGATTTTGCTAGAAAATATAATTTGCCTTGTAAACCAAGTTATACTTATCATTTATATGGCAAGTTAGTTTCTAAAATAGAGAGAGTCTTAAGTTTAGAAAATGGTCAATTATTTAATACTAATTATCGCCAAGTACTAAGTCAAATTGATAAATCAGGCGGATTATTAGAACAATATGAGTTAGCAGAGCTTTTTAGATATACATCTTTTTTTCAGAAAACTAAGGATAATGTTGTTACTTTTAACTATAATGGTAAAACTTATATGAGCAATCCTTTTCCAAAACTTGATGAAAAGATGAAAAAATCTTTGAGTGTAGATAGTAAAGAAAAAGAAAGAATTAGTTTAAATAACAGTCTTGATGAAATCAAAAAACGAAAAGCTTTACTGGGACAATATGCCATGATTTTGCAAGAAATAAAAAGAAGAAAAGAATTAGAAGATAATAGTTTATCAAAGGATGATCAAACTAAAAGTAGGGGAGCAATTGATACATTTACTTGTATTCTTTTTACTCTAGCTATATCAATATTAACTTTTATAATAACTTACTTTCTTCTTAGTAAACACTTTTGAAAAAAACTTAAAATTGGGATATTTTTCTGCCATTTTTATTTTTAAAAAGTTTAATCATATGCTATAATACTTTTTGATTGATAAGAAAAAGAAAAGAGTGGTGTAATGAATATATTTTATCCGGATATATATGCGAAAAATATTTTTGAAATAGATTATGAAAAGTTAAAAAACAAAGGTATAAAGTGTTTAGTTTTTGACCTTGATAATACCTTAGTGCCGGTAAAGTCAAGTGTTGCTGATGAAAAAGTAAAAGCATTATTTACTACTTTAAAAAAGCAAAAATTCACGATTATTTTGATGAGTAATTCCCTAAAGAAAAGGGTAGAAGTATTTAAAAAAGATTTAAAAGTACCATGCTTTTCTTTTTCCATGAAACCATTAAAGAAAAATTATAAAAAACTTATAAAAGAGTATAACTTTGATATGAGTGAGGTAGCTTGTATTGGGGATCAAATAATGACGGATGTTTGGGGCGCTAATAAAATGGGGTTTACTTCTATCTTCTTAGACAAATTAAATAAAGAAGATTTTAAATGGACGAAATTAAATAGGGTAGTAGAAGAACTTATCCTAAGACATTTTCAGCGTCAAAAAAGATTTACGAAAGGAGCTTATTATGACTAAAAGATGTATCGGCTGCGGAGCTGTTTTACAAAATACCGATAAAAAGAAAAATGGCTATACTCCTAAACTAGAAAATAAATACTGTATGCGTTGTTTTCGGCTTACTAATTATAATGACTTAACGGAAACTATTACAGAAAAAGATAACGATAAAATAATAACTGTTATAAATAACTCTTCTACTTTTAGTTTCTTTTTAATTGATGCTACTAATATAACCAAGGAAGCCATAAGTATATATCAAAATATTAAGGCTAGAAAATGCTTACTTCTTACTAAGATAGATCTTTTACCAGCAAATATTACGGTTAATAATTATATTAATAAATTTAAAAATATCTACAATATTAAAGAAGAAGTTTATCCCTTAAGTTCTATTAAAAAAGTAAATGTTAGTAAGATACTTAAAATGATGGATAATTTAAATATAAAAAAAGCTTACATTTTAGGTTGTACTAATGCTGGTAAATCAACCTTAATTAATGCTATGTTAAATAATAAAACTATTACAACAAGTAGAATTCCTAATACGACTCTTGATTTTATTAACCTTTATATCGAAGATAAAATATTAACTGATACCCCTGGGTTCGTAACGACTACCACACCATTCATTACGGATAAAAAGTATTATAAAAAAATTGATTATAAAGAAAGAATTAAACCAATAACTTATCAAACTAAAGAAACAACAAGTCTTGTTTTAGAAGAAATTTATCGCTTTTCTAGCTTTGGTTTTAATAGTGTTACTACTTATTTTAATAATAATATTTTAGTTAAAAGAGATTTTAAATCTAATGAAGACTATTTTGAGACAAAAATAATGGCTAATACTGATATCATTATTAAAGACTTAGGTTTTATTAATGTAAAGAGACCATGTAACTTAAAAATTAGTAAAAATCTTGAAAATTTGGTTGAATTTAGACCATCTTTAATTGGAGGAGACAATGCCTAAGATCCATGTAATGAGCGATAATCTAGCCAATAAAATAGCAGCCGGAGAAGTTGTTGAACGCTCCTCGTCAGTCGTTAAAGAATTAGTAGAAAATGCTATTGATGCTGGTAGCTCTATTATTACTATTGACTTAATAAATGGTGGTTTAACTGGTATTACTATTACGGATAATGGTTGTGGAATGGAACATGATGATGCCCTTCTTTCCTTTCAAAGACATGCTACTTCCAAATTATTAAGAGAAGATGACTTGTTTTTTATTTCGACCCTTGGTTTTCGTGGTGAGGCCTTACCGTCTATTGCTTCTGTTTCCGAGGTTGACCTAGTAACTTGCGCTAAAACTATTGGTACTCATTTGCATATTAAAGGGGGAAAATTAGAAATAGATGAACCGGCTGATAAAAGAGTAGGGACTAGAATTAGCATTAAGAATCTTTTTTTTAATACTCCTGCGCGTCTTAAGTATTTAAAAAGTGAGCCAACTGAGCTGGCTAGTTGTGTTTCCTACATTGAAAAGATTGCTCTTTCTTATCCTAAAATTAAATTTACGCTTAATAATAATGAGCGAGCAGTTGTTAAAACAAGTGGTTCGGGTAATTTGAAAAAGACTATTCATGAAATATATGGCTTGCAAGTATCATCAAAATTAATTGAAATTAAAAATAGCAATGATGACTATGATATTAGAGGTTTTATTTGTAAACCTGAAATCCTAAAATCTAATCGTTATCATATGACTACTATTGTTAATGGTCGAGTTATTCGTAACAACGATTTAAATCGGGCTATTAATGATGCTTATTATACTTATAAGCCAGATAGTAAATATCCAATTGTTGTTATAAATATTGAAACTGATCCTACTTTGATAGATGTTAATATTCACCCAACTAAACAAGATATAAAATTTAGTAAACAAGATCAACTTTATAATTTAATAACTAAAACTATTAAAGATGCCTTGTACCAAAACTTATTGTTACCTAGTGCGATGGAAAGACTAAAAGCTACTAATGATGTTATTTCTAAAGAGGAAATCAATTCAATTATTGAAGATAAAATAACTCTTGAAAATAAAAGTACTATGGATAATACTTCTAATGGCAATTACTCATTGCATACTGATGCCTTGCTAGCTCAGGGAGAATTTAATTTTAATGTTTTTGAAGATACAGTTGAGTATAACGCAAAAGAAAAAATAAAAGAAAATCCAGAAATTGATAGTCAACAACAACCTGAAAACAAAATAAAGTCTTTAAATTTACACCCAATTGGAGCCATCAATTTAACATTCATTGTGGCACAAGGTGATGATGGATTGTATTTAATTGACCAGCATGCGGCCCATGAACGCATTAATTATGAAAAAGTTTTAAAATATTTTCAAGAAGAAAAGATTATTACCACTCCTCTTTTAGTGCCTCTACCTATTGAACTTACGCCAACTGAATTTATTTTAGTTCAAAAAAATCTAGAATTGTTAAAAAGTATGGGTTTTGTTTTAGAAGAGTTTGGTTTAAATACTTTTGTTTTTAAAGAGCATCCAATTTGGTTTAAGGAAGGATTTGAAGAAGAAGGATTGCGACGAGTAATTGATATGATTATTAAAAGTGGGGCTAACTTTGATGTTATGAAATTTAGGGATAGGGCAGCAGCCATGCTTGCCTGTAAAATGTCAATTAAGGCCAATATGAGTATTTCCCTAGAAGTAATGCAACATTTACTAGATGACTTAGCACTTTGTGATAATCCTTACAACTGCGCTCACGGTAGACCTACAATTATTAATTTTAGTAGTTATGATTTAAATAGAATGTTTAAACGCATTATGAATTAAGGAAACTAAAAATAATAAATCTTAAAAAGAAAGAAACACTTTGGTGTTAGGGTAATAAAAATGATTATTTGTATAATAGGCCCAACAGCGGTCGGCAAGACAGCTTTATCTATAGCGTTGGCTCATAAATATAATGCTATTATAATTAATTGCGATGCCATGCAAGTTTATAAAGGACTAGATATTGGTACCGCTAAAATTACTGAAACTGAGAAAGAAAATGTCCCACATTATCTATTAGATTTTGTTCCTGTTGAAACTAATTATACGGTTTTTGATTATCAGAAAGACGCCAGAAAAATACTTGCTGAAAATAAAAATCGAAATATTATCTTTGTTGGTGGTACGGGACTATATCTTAAAAGTGCTCTATATGATTATCGCTTTAATCCAGAAGATAATAATACTAAGCCTGACTTTTTAAAATATACTAATGCAGAGTTATTAAATCTTTGCTTACAAAAGAATAAAAATTGTAATATTCATCTTAATAATCGTAAACGGTTAGAGCGTTTCTTGACTAAAGAAGATACTACTGAGGTCCCTTGTAAACCTCTTTATGAATTTTATACAATTGGTCTTACAACTACTAGGGATATTTTGTATGATAAAATTAATAAAAGAGTAGATAAAATGATTAATGATGGTCTGTTTCAAGAAGCTAAATCTTTTTATGATAAAAAAATATTTAGTAAAGCTTTACTGACAGGAATAGGTTATAAAGAATTATATCAATATTTTGAAGGTGAAATTTCACTTGAAGAAGCTATCGATTTAATTAAGAAAAATAGTCGTCATTATGCTAAAAGACAATATACATGGTTTAATCATCAAATGAATGTAAAATGGTTTAATACTAACTATGAAGATTTTTCTGAAACTATTGCCGAAGTAGAAGCCTATATTGATTTAGAAGAAAAGAAAAAAGTTAGATAAAATGTACATTAAATAACAAAAAAATCAAAATAATTAGCTATTGTTAAAAACAGTAGAAATTTAGTGAAAAATAGTAGTAACTTAGTAAAAAATGGAGTAAGAAAATAAAAAAATCTTAAAAAGATAGATTATTATTAAATTTTAAGAAGAAAAGCTTTAAAAGAAGTAAAAAAGAATAGTAAACTTAATAAAAAAAGTGTAAAATAAATGAAGGTGATAAAGATGAGATTATTTGTAATTGGGGGTAAAAGTGGTAGTGGTAAGTCAACCTTAGCTAAGATGATTAAAGAACATTATAATAAATTAGGCGAAAAGACAATAATTACCGAATTTTCTAAATATTTAAAACTGTATGCCTATGAAATGATTTCTTGGCCTTGGGATTTAGAACATAAACCTCGCTTGTTTTTACAAAATATGGGGGAAAAGGTTCGCCGTGAGTTTGGTTATGATTTCTTTATTAAAAGAGTATTTGATGATATTGAAATATTTAGAGACTATTTTGATAATGTTGTCATTGATGATGCTAGATTAGTTGAAGAAATAAAAGAAAGTAAATTTAGGTATCCTGATTGCGTAACAATTTATATCGAATCTAATGAAGATAATGGTTTAACTGATGAAGAAAAGAACCATGTAACTGAAAAAAATCTTGATGATTACTATGATTTTGATTATAATATTAGATATATTTCTTTGGAAAAGTTAAATAAAGAACTAGAAAGTATATTGGAGGAAGTAAAATGAATTTAAGAGAAGCATATATTAATTTTTTTGTAAGTAAAGGGCATAAACAAATTCCTAGTGCTCCGGTAGTACCAGAAAATGACCCATCTGTGTTATTTAATACTGCTGGTATGCAACCTCTAGTACCATATTTGATGGGAGAGGCTCATCCTTATGGTAAGAGATTATGCGACTATCAAAAATGTGTTCGTACCAATGATTTAGAAGAAGTAGGAGATACAACTCATCATACCTTCTTTGAAATGTTGGGTAACTGGTCTTTAGGTGATTATTTTAAAGACGAAGCTATTTCTTGGAGTTTTGAATTTTTAACTAAAGTTTTAAATATTCCGGTAAATAAACTTGCTGTTACTGTGTTTGCTGGTAATGAGGACATTGCTTTTGATGAAGTAAGTTATAATAAATGGTTGAGTTTAGGTATACCAGAATCACGCATTGTTAAAACTACTGAAGATAACTTCTGGATTGCTGGAGAAGCAGGACCTTGTGGGCCTGATACTGAAATTTTTTACTTCCGTAGTGATGATGAAGTACCTGATACTTATGATTTAGAAGATAATCGTTGGGTGGAAATTTGGAACAATGTTTTTATGCAATATTACAAAGATAAGAATGGTATTTCGGAATTAGCTCAAAAAAATGTTGATACGGGTATGGGCATTGAAAGAACAACTGCCATTTTAGAAGGGGTTAATGATAATTATCTTTCTAGTATCTGGACAGATATAATTAAAAAAATTGAAGAAATTTCCGGCCTAACTTATACAGGTAATGAAAAATCAATGCGTATTATTGCTGATCATTTGCGTACAGCAGTCTTTATTTCGGCTGACCCTGCTGGTATTAAACCTAGTAATACGGATCAAGGATATATCCTAAGAAGATTAATTCGCCGCGCTATTCGTCATGCTAGAAATTTAAATATCGATATTAATAGCGACTGGGATATGGAAATTGCTAAAATTATTTTAAAGAAATATCAACCATATTATCAAGAATTAATTGATAATGAAGCGGCTGTCTTTGATAATTTAAATAGTGAAAAGAAGAAATTTAGTCGTACTTTAGAAAAAGGCTTAAAAGAATTTGCTAAGTTAACAGAAGGTAAAACAGTTGTTGATGGGAATACTGCATTCCATTTATTTGATACTTTTGGTTTCCCATTAGAGCTTACTTGTGAAATGGCTAAAGAAAAAAATATGACCGTTGATATTGAAGACTATAAGACTCGCTTCAAAGCTCATCAAGAACTATCTAGAACCGCTTCTGCCGGTAAATTTAAAGGCGGACTTGCTGGTAATAGTGAAATTGAAACCAAATATCATACTGCAACCCATTTGCTTAATGCGGCTCTAAAAGCAGTAATTGGCCCAACTGTTCATCAAAAAGGTTCTAACATTACTGATGAAAGAATGCGTTTTGACTTTAGTTGCGACCATAAACTTACTGAGGAAGAAAAGAAAAAAACCGAGGATTTAGTTAATAAATGGATTCAAGAAGATTTACCAGTTGTTTGTAAAGAAATGAAAAAGGAAGACGCTATTAAAAGTGGAGCAGAGTGCATGTTTATTGAAAAATATCCTGATGTGGTAACAGTTTATGAAATTGGTGATGTTTCTAAAGAACTTTGTGGTGGTCCTCATGTTAAACATACTGGGGAGATTGGCAAATTTAAAATAAAAAAAGAAGAAGCTTCTAGTGCTGGCGTTAGAAGAATTAAAGCTGTCATTGAAGATTAATTGACAAGCAATAAAATAAGCATTAAAATAACAATATAAATATTTTGGAAAGAGTAGTAAATAATGATTTAAATAGAGAGTTTGCGGCTGGTGGAAGCAAATTAAATCTTTTTATGAAAAACAGCCAAGAAAAAAATATTTCGTTAAATCGCGTTAAGATTAATTAAGGTAGAAAATTTCTATGAAGTAGGATGGCACCGCGTTAAAAACGCTCCTACAAAAGATAGAAATTTTTTCTTTTTAGAAATAGAAAGTAGGAAAACATGAAAAAATTATATGTAAATGAATTGAGTGAACATTTAAATGAAAAAATAACCTTTGAGGGTTTTGTTGATACCATAAGAGATAAGAAGTGGGTAATGTTTGTCATTTTAAGAGATTCTAAAGGCAAATTACAAATGACAATTGAAAAGAGTGAAGAAAAGAATGCCCAACTTTTAGAATTAATGAGTAATATTACCGTTGATTCTGTTATTAAGGTTGAAGGTCTTTTACAGGAAAATTTGGCTGTTAAACTAGGGGGGATGGAATTAATCCCTGATACAATCGAAGTTTTAAGTAAAGCTGAGGCTTTGCCATTTGATTATAATAATTTAGATGGGGTTTCAATTGATACGAGACTTGATTTCCGTTTCTTGGATTTAAGAAATGAGAAAAATATGTTAGTTCGTCAAATTGAATCTTGCATGGTAGGGGCTATGCGTGATTATCTATATCAAGAAGACTTTACGGAGATTCATACTCCTAAATTAATTGGAGCTGCCTCCGAATCTGGTAGTGAAGTTTTTGAAGTTAAATACTTTGATCGTAAAGCTTACCTTGCTCAATCCCCACAATTCTATAAACAAATGGCTATGGCGGCTGGTATGAGTAAAATATTTGAAGTAGCACCTGCCTTCCGCGCAGAAAATTCTAATACTAATCGTCATGCGACAGAATTTACTTCTTTTGACTTAGAATTCAGTTATATAGATTCATATGAAGATGTTATGGATATGGAAGAAAATTTACTTATTGCAGGTTTAACTAAAGTTAAAGAAAAATATGGCGACAAGATTAAAGAAATATTTGGTAAAGAAGTAATAGTTCCCACTAAACCATTTCCAAGAATAAAATTACAAGATTTATATAATGAATTACAAACAAAGTATAATTTTGTTATTCCCACTGAAGATGTTGGCGATTTAAATGCTGAGGCTGAAAAATTAGCTTATAAATATGCAATGGAAAAATACAATAGCGAATTCTTATTTATAACGGATTATTCTAAGACTAAGAGAGCTTTCTATCATATGCGTAAAAATGATATTCCTCAAGGTTATGATTTAATCTGGCGTGGTTCCGAAATTACAACTGGAGCTCAAAGAGAACATCGTTATGATATTTTAAAAGCACAGGCTTTAGAAAAAGGTTTAGGTGAAGATGTTAAATTCTATTTAGAATTCTTTAAGTACGGTTGTCCTCCTCATGGTGGTTTTGCTGTTGGCGTTGATCGTTTAACTATGCTTTTACTTGGACTTCCTTCAGTTAAAGAAACCGAGTTCTTGTTTAGAGGTCCAAACCGTTTAGAACCATAGAAATTAGGAAAGGAAAGATAAAAATGGATATAAAAGATATAACAAAAGATTTAATTGGAAAAGAAATTACCATATGTGGTTGGGTTAAAAATCACCGTAAACAAGCCACCTTCGGTTTCATTAATCTATTTGATGGAACTTGTACGAATAGTTTACAAGTTGTGTATGATAACACCTTAAAAGACTTCGAGGAAATTGGTCATATACATATTGGCTCTTCGGTTAAAGTTATCGGTACGGTAAAGGAAAGTGAAGGGAAGGGGCAAGATATTGATTTAGTGGCCAGTGATGTTATTTTACTTGGTGACTGCCCAGAAGACTACCCAATTCAACCAAAAAGACATACTTTAGAATATTTAAGAAGTGTGGCTTACCTTCGTCCTCGCACTAATACCTTCCAATCAGTATTTAGAATTAGAAGTGCAGCCGCTCAGAGCATTCATGAATACTTCCATAAAAATAATTATTTATATGTTCACACACCTTTAATCACAACAGCCGATTGTGAAGGCTCTGATCAAATGTTTAAACTTACAACTTTTGACTTAAATAAGGTGCCAATGAAAGATGGCAAAGCTGATATGTCTAAAGACTTGTTTGGCCGTACTGCTTTTATTACTGGCAGTGGTCAACTTCATGGGGAAACTTTTGCTCATGCCTTCAAGAAAATTTACACTTTTGGGCCAACCTTTAGAACTGAAAACTCTAATACTAAGACTCATGCTAACGAATTCTGGATGATTGAACCCGAAATTTGTTTCTGCGATTTAGATGGTCTTATGGATATTGAAGAAGATTTCTTAAAATATATCGTTAATTACATTTTAACTAATTGCGCTGAAGATGTAGAATTTCTTGATAAATTTGTTTCTAAAGGGCTTAAGGAGAAATTAGAAAAATTAACAACTAGTAAATTTACAAGAATTGATCATAAAGATGTTATTGATATCTTGAAGAAAGCTCCAATTAAGTGGGAATTTACTCCTGAATATGGTGAAGATATTGCTAAAGAACATGAAAGATATATTACTGAATACTTTGGGGGTCCTGTATTTATTAAGAATTGGCCTAAAGACATTAAAGCTTACTACATGAAGGTTAATGATGATAATGCAACAGTTGCCGCTGTTGATTTAGAAGTCCCTGGTTGTGGTGAATTGATGGGCGGTTCGCAAAGAGAAGAAAATTATGAAAAATTAATTAGTCGTATGGCGGAATTCAATGTCAATAGAGCAGATATTGAATGGTACTTAAACCTAAGAAAATACGGAACAACAATCCATTCTGGGTTTGGTATGGGTTTTGAAAGATTAATTATGTATCTAACTGGTATGGAAAATATTCGTGATGTTATTCCTTATCCTCGTACTCCGGGTTCATGCGAATACTAAGACTAATATTAATTTGAAAATCCAAATAAAAAAGTAAATAAAAAGATTAGATTTCTAGCTACAACTTGTAGTTAAAAAACCTAATCTTTTTTAATTTAAGTTAATTTTATCAGGGACAATATAAGTAGCTGGTGCTGATTTTAAAACTGGATATTTAGAGTAATTGCTAACTGGTATTGGCTCGAAAGTTGTCACGGTGCAATCAAAATTTCTGCTAAATTTATCAGCTAAGCTATCACCATAAGTCTTTCTAATATTTTCTTTATTTCCTCTAACCTAAAGCCAACTTCTTTTACACTCAAAATCACTTTTAAATCATTAATCTGTTTTTCACTATAATACCGATAACCACTAAATAAGTCGATTTCTTGCGGTTTAAACAGACTGATTTCGTCATAATACCTTAAAGTTTTGACTGGGACATTTACTAGTTTAGAAAATTCGCCAATTTTATATAACATATTTACCTTTATTATTAAAATACTCCTAATATCAATCCTAAAATAATGAGAATAAATAAAAGTAGAAAATACATTTCAACAGGAATACCATTATCGTAAGACTTTCCATCACTTATGATACTATTAATCTTGTCATTACTCCTTTTATCATCTTTTTTATAATTAGAGCAACCTCGACAAGAACTGCATACATATTCTTTTAAGTATTCACAATAATATTCTTTGCCACCGCCATTCCCTTCTTTATAATATTTTTCTTTTAAAAAAGCACATTGCCCACACATGAAAGCTTCCCCTTTCGGGTACTAAGTTATCATTCCAGTTAACTGAAGAGTCAATGACCTTTTGAAAAAAATTAAATTAAATTAAGTTAAAATCGTCAATTTTATAACAAAAGCCTATTTAAAAAGCGTCTTTTAATAATTCATAAGCTTTTTCTTGACTGATTGTGCAAGGCTTAATGTGAAAATTTGGTAGTAAGTGCATGTGATAATGCTTTATAGCTTGACTAGTTCCAAAATTTACTCTCGTACTTAAAGCCTCCGCCTTAGCTTTATCCATTAAAACAGGAATCAATCTTTTGGCAACCTCATTAATATGAAGCAAAGTCTCATCATCAATTTCATTTAAATCCGTTATATGCTTCTTAGGTATCAAAAGGGTATGACAATCACTATCAGGATATAAATCTAAAATAGCAATAACTTTATCATCTTCATATATTTTTTTACAAGGTATTTCACCTTTAATCATTTTACAAAATAAACATTCCATATTTTATCCTCCGTTTTCATTATAGCACTATTTCTGGTTTGTTGGCCAATATATTAATTTAGGTTTCAAAGTTAATTCTAAGCTTTTGTTATAATTAGCATCTTCTTTATTAGTTCCTTTAATAAGCTCTTTATCATTTTTAATATTAGCATTTCCTAAACTATATGTTCCCAGTAGAGTATCGGCATTTTCCTTTAACCAGTCATAAACGACCGATTTATCCTGAGAATAGTCCTGAAATTCACTATCACCATTAACTACTTTTTCAATATCTCGAATTAGAAATAATAAATTAGTTTGCACTAAGCCTTTTTGATGATAATAATTGTGAACTATTTCTAAAAGTTTATCACCATTCTCTTTATTTTGATTTATGAGTTCATTTAAAAGATAGGCATCTAGTAAACTTTGACGATTAGACCTTGTAAGTTTGCTTGGAATTTGCTGTACTACAAAGGCTTTTTCATAATCTTCATTATATAAAACACTAATAATATAAAGAACAGCAAAGCCTTTAGAACCGATATAGGTCATATTGAAATTTTCTAATCTGACTTCTAAATTGTTAACATCAGTAAATGAAAACTTAGCCTCATAAAAAATTCCTTTTAGCTTAAAATAAACGATTAAATCTTGATTATTAAGAATAGCATTACCAAATAATTCTAGGAGATTAGATCTATTTTGATAAAAATTTTCTGTTAATTTCAGTGCTAGTAGCCTAAAGAAATTGCTATTAATTTTTACACTGCTAAAAGTCTTAGGCGTGGTATCTAAAAGAGAGTAGATGTTTGTTTCTAATGCGCTAATACTTGATATATTTTGTAATTTTAAAAGATTATTAATAGAGCCAATGCTTTGATAACTCTTTTTTAGTGAACTTATCACTAATGTTGGTTTAATACCTAAGCATTTTTGATCATGACAATTATCATTTATTGTTTTTACCTTATCTTTTGAAATTCCTTTTTCTACTTCATAATTAATTGCACAATCACTATATAAATTAGAATCAGTAGCAATGCAAATTTCCAAAGTTAAAATATAACTAATGAAATGTTTTAAATCAATTGGTTTATCATTAAAAAACAAATAGTATTTTTCTTGAAAGAAAAATATATCAAAAAAATAGGTTTGATATTTATTAAAAGCATTTAATTTCATACTTTGATTTTTAATTAAACATTGTTGTAATAATTTATAGATAATCATTAGTTCTCCTTTTAATTTATATATTATTGTACCATAAACTTATATTACCGCCTACAATAAATTAAAAATTTATGGCAATTTATTAGGACTACTAATCTAAAATTAACAGATTAAAAAATATAAATAAATAGAGAGGAATAAAAAAACAGTTGGCATTACACCAAATGTTATTTCAAATAATTTGTATCAACCTTGTCTACAGTTTGGATGGTGTCCTCATCATCAGTAAGTTCAATATAATCATCATCTAACTCTTCAACAGGAACCTTTATTTTTGTATCGCCAACAATTTCAATTCCTAATTCCTTCGTAATATTTAAATTAACAATACCATCTTTGATGCTAACATCACTAACGGTTGGTTGTTGAATACTCTTAACAATAACTTCATTTGAACCGCTAGCCTCATCGACATTCATTTTCATAGTATCCGTATAGCTAAACTTTTGGGTACTAACAGCGGTTTTACTGTCATTATCATAAGAATACCAGACATTAACATCAAAATTACCGTTAACCAAAACTTTATTTCCTAAATTAGTGCCATTAAAAGTATGATTAATAACCCAGCAACCTAAAATGGTATTTGGCGTTTCCTCAGTTTGTAGTGTATAATTATTAGTACTATTTTTCTTTCCCTTAGCAATAACTGCTTTGGTAACAATTTCTTTATAATTCATAATATATTCACCCTTCTAAAATAATTTATGC
>CAKOMC010000031.1 GCA_934096535.1 uncultured Bacilli bacterium
GATACTAATATTTTAACACCAGGAGCCTCTAAAGAATATAATATATCTTTATGGATGGATAAGAGTGTTACTTTAGCCGATGATGCAGAGAATAAAAGTTTTTCTGCTAAGGTAGTTGTAGATGCCTCTATGTATACAGGTATTGTTGATAAAATTGTGGCTCAATTAGACACCACTGGAAAGTGTCCAACTGTTAATGATGATGGAACAGTAAATGTAACAAGTGCTGAGTCAGAAAACTCTTTACTTTGTAGTGCACCGGATAATTATGGAACTAGTTATTACTATCGTGGTAATGTTCAAAATAACTATGTTAAGTTTGCTAACTTTTATTGGCGAATAGTTCGTATTAATGGTGATGGTTCGATAAGAATGATATATGATGGAACTATTGCACATGAAAACGGTGAGGCCAATGACGATAGAATAATTGGTACAAGTGCTTTTAATGAGCAAAGTAATGATAATGCCTATGTAGGCTATATGTATGGAACACCTAATTCATCAACATATGAAGAAACACACGCTAATATAAATGATTCTACAATAAAAATGTATATTGACTCATGGTATGAAAATAATTTAAAAAATACAGAATACGAAAAACATTTAATCGATAATATATTCTGTAATGATAGAAGTATTAGTGAAGGCATTCCAGCTGGTTATAATAATACCGGAATCAAAAATAATAAAACTGCATATCGTTGGTATTATGGACCTTGGTCTTTAGAAAATTATAATTCTACTGCAAAGTTAAAATGCATAAAAAGAAATGATGCCTTTACAGTAAATGAAATCTCAAACGGAAATGGGGCACTGAAATATCAAATTGGATTATTAAGCACTGATGAGATTGTTTTAGCAGGTGGTTGGTATGAAAGTGATGGAGTTTATTATTTGAATACAGGTCAGAAATGGTGGGGATTATCAGCGGATAGCATCAATCAATATGGGGTTTATATTCGCCGTGTAGGAATTAAAGGTAATGTTGATAATTTAAATGATGGGCTTGTATCCAACAATTACGGTGTTCGTTCGGTTTTAAGTATAAGTTCCAATTCTTTAAAATCCGGTGATGGCACTATCAATAATCCATATACGGTAGAATAGAAAGGATATAATTAATGAAAAGAAATAATATTATAATTTCATGTTTAATTCTATTATTATTTATAGCGTCCTTTTGTATAATCCTTTCTAACTCATTTTCTAGAAATCAAAATATAACAAAAGATGAAGAATTAATTGGTACTTATATAGACGGAGAGTATTCGGAAAATATTCCTAATAAAGATACTGGTTATGTTGTAGAAAAAATAGTATGTGATAATAATGCAACAGGTGAGTGGGACTATGAAAATTGGGGTATTACTTTAACTAATTTATCAGAAAAAAATAAATGTAATATTCATTTTAGAAAAGGAGTAAAACTTGCTGATACTATTAATTTAGTAGCTACTACTGGTAAATGTCCAACAGTCAACGATGATGGAACAGTAAATGTAACAAGTGCTGAATCGGAAAACTCTTTATTATGTAGTGCACCTGATAATTATGGAAATTCTTATTACTTCCGTGGTAATGTTCAAAATAACTATGTTAAGTTTGCTAATTTTTATTGGCGTATCGTAAGAATAAACGGTGATAACTCAATAAGATTAATATATGATGGAACAGTTGCTCACGCCAATGGTGAGACCAGTGATGATAGAATAATTGGCACAAGTGCTTTTAATGAAAAAAACGATGATAATGCTTACGTTGGCTATATGTATGGAACTATAGGAGCATCAACATATGAAAAAACTCATGAAAATGTAAACGATTCTACTATAAAAAAATATCTTGATATTTGGTATGAACAAAATATAAAGGATACTAACTATGAACAATATTTATTGGATAATGTATTTTGCAACGATAGGAGCCTGACAAAGGAAAGTATTGGTGATGGTTTTGAAAAAATCACAAGTTATTATAGATGGTTTAATACTCCTTGGTCAGGTAATATACTTAATAAAAGAATTTTTTTAAACTGCAATCAGATAAATGATACGTTTACTGTAGAAGATATTATAGGTAACAAAAAGTTAAAATATTCGATTGGACTTATTAATATGGACGAAGTAACGCTTGCCGGTGCCTTTGGAAATGAAGATTTGAATAACAATTATATAGTATCTGGTGTAAAATATTGGACAATGTCATCGGCGTATTTTGAAAAAAGTGAAGATTGGGCTTATTTGCGCAGAGTTGGCGACAACGGCGATGTCGATAATAGAGCCTTAGCATGTTATAATTATGGCGTCAAACCTGTCATCAACCTAAAACCCAACTCTTTAAAATCCGGTGACGGCACCATAAATAACCCATACACCGTAGAATAATAACTTAAACACCCTTAAAATAAGTTGCAAAAACTATAAAATGTAGTATAGTATATGTAATTTAATGAAGGGGTGTTTTTATGATAGAAGAAAATATTAGAAATAATCCAAAAGATGACTTTGATACTTGGTATAAAATAGCTAAAGACTACTATAATGAACACGGTAATCTTTTAGTACCACATGATTATAAAGATAAAGATGGTAAACAATTAGGTAAATGGCTATCAAGCATTAGAATTAAGTACCATTCTAAAACCCTTAGAATATCCCGCCAAAAAGTTGATAAATTAAATCAAATTGGGATGATTTGGCATGTTTTAGATTATAAATGGACTGCAAAATATGAAGAAGTAAAAAAATTCTATGCCGAATATCATGACTTGAATCTTTTACCATTATATAAAGGCGAAGAAGGTCAAAAATTATTATCTTGGATAAAATCACAAAGAAGTATTTATTATAGTAATAAAGAAGGTCTTAAATATACCGAAAAAATAACTAAGTTAGAACAAGTTGGTATCGTTTGTAAACACAATGATGAATTATGGAATGATATGTATACTTTAGCCGTCAATTATCATGATAAATATCACCATCTTTTAATACCAGTTTATTATGAAACTGAAGATAATAAAAAATTAGGAGTTTGGATTAGAAATCAAAGAAAATCTTATGTAAAGGGTGATTTATCTTTAGAAAGAATTAACGCCTTAGAGGCTATCGGTATGACCTGGAAAGTAAATGAAACTAAGTGGAATCTTATGTATGAAGAATTAAAAAACTATTATGATAAATATCATACCCTTACCATTTCTAAAACCTATGAACCTATGTTTGTAACTAACGAAGAACTAAAAACATGGCTAAATGTTCAAAGAAAAAATTATCGTCGAGAAACAATTTTAACCTCATCACAACGTCAAAAACTAAAAGCCTTAGGAATAGAGCGAGATAACGCTAAAGAATATTGGGTTTCCATGTATAACTTAGCCTTTAATTATTACCAGAAAAATCAGCATTTAACAATAACTCATCCCCAAACCGCTGAAGAAAAATCCTTATATATTTGGCTTCGCAATCAACGTTATAGTTATCGCCAAGGTAAATTATCCATGGAACGAATCGAATTATTAAATGCCCTTAATTTTATTTGGTCACCAAGAAAAAATCTAACCGCTATTTATATTTATATTGCTAAAAATAACCTAGATATTGATATGCAACTTAACCGTGATATTTTAAATAGAACCTCTTTACTGGAATTTAAAGCAAAAACAAATTACTTAATTAATGAAAAACATCTACCCTTAGTTGATGCATCAAATCATCTCCATGAAATCTTTACTATGAGTAGTCTAGATATCCAAAACAATCCTAAGTACAATCTGACTCTAGAAGAAATAATAAACTTATATGAAAAAAGGATATCTGAAGAAAAACCAAATAAAAGAGTTTTAAAACCATAATATACTTAAAAAAACAAAACCCGACCAAAGTAAGAAAAATTTTTCTGATTTTTCTTGCTTTTTTTAGTATTTATATTTTTTAACACTTAAAATAAACAAGACCAGATATTACTAGTCAAAAAAATAGCCAGCCGCTGCAAATAATGATTTTATAATTAGCCAAAAATAAGCCTGAATAATTATTAAATTAATTTTCTGCTTCCAAATCTCAAATAATGTGATATTATAATACAACCTCAAGAAGAAAAAAGAATATTATCATTTGAAGTGGGTAATACAAAAAAACTAAAATCATTCTATATTTTCCCCTCCTTAGAATAAATACATAATTTATAAATTAAATAGAAAGAAGACTAAATATGAAAGAATTGTTTAATATAACAAATTGTTATTTCGATACTGACTATTATTATTTTTATCAAGATTTAAATAACGATAATAAGTCTGATTTTTTTAATTATAATAATCACACTTTAAAAGACTTACTAAATATAATTGCAACCAAATATGGTAAAGATCCTAGCTGTCTTTCTTTAAATATTTTAACCGATGTTAGTTTAATTTATAGCCGTAATGACATTATCGATAAATACATTATAGTTAAAATACCTAAAGTAAATTTAAACCCAGAAAAGTTTAATAAAATAGTAAAAAATATTAATTATTATTTTAATAAAGCCCAAAAACAAATATTATTTAAAATATACCCAAAAGCCCCAAAACAAGAATATGACCATTTCTTAAATCCCCAAAGTTTTGAAGACTACATTAATATTTTAAAAAAATTACAAAAAACTGGCTATGACTTAAAGGATATAAAATTTGATAGTAAATTAAAGATAGAAAAAGTAAATGATGATTATAAATTCACAATTATTAAAAGGAAATTAAAAAAAATAGGTCTTAAGAAATATATCACTGCCAATAAAAATGAATATAATAATCCCAATCTAATTAAGATTGGGCGTAAACTACATTTTTATAAAAAAGGGAAAAAAAATCAATTTGAAGAAAGCATAGATTTAAATTCGGAAGAAATCCAAATTCTTCACGATATAGGTGTATCTGTTATTACCGAAGAAAATAGGAATCACATTTTATATCCTAAGAATTTTGAAGACTATTTTAACATTCTAAAAAAATTACAAGAATCAGGTATTGACATTAATAGACTAGTAACTAAAGATAATTTAAGAATAATTAAATCCCCTAATGGTTATCAATTTGAAATAATAAAGACTAATGTCAAAACCCCAGAATCTGATAGTAATGCTATTTTAAATAACTTAGAATATAATCAATCAAACCTAATAAAAATAGGTGAAAAAGTCGCTGCTTTTAGAAGAGGTAAAAATTCGATAGCAAGCGGTAGTAAAACTTTAAGTGATGAACAGTTAAAAAGTCTCCAAAGCATCAGCTTTAACACACCATATTTAAAAAAATTAGAAAGAGAAATAAATCCTAAAAACTTTGCTGATTATTTTAATCTTTTAAAAGAATTACAAAAACAGGGCACTGATATAAATGAAATAAACGTTAATGATAAATTGAAAGTTATAAAAATAAATAACACTTTTATTTTTAAAATTATAAAGAAAAAAGTAAAAATTAACGCTTATGGCGAAATAATCATTATAAATCGAGATGAGTATTTTAAAGAGGACTTAATACCGATAGGACATAAAGTAGCAGCCTTTAAAAAGGCCCAAAAAAATCTCAAAAAAGATAGTCCTATGCTGACCGAAGAAGAAATCAAGAAATTACAGAGTATTGGTTTAGAAGTCTTAAAAGAAAGAGATATAATTTTAAATCCTAAAAATTTTCTTGATTATATTGCTATTTTAAAAAAGTTGCAAGAAACAGGTTATAGTCCTAATGATATTTATTTTACTGATAAACTAAAAATAACTAAAGAAGCAAATAAATATAAATTAGAAATTATAAAAAAAGATTCTAACGAATATAAAATGCCTGGTTTAATGACTATCGGTCAAAAAATATATTGCTTTAAAAGAGGAAAATATAGTAATAGTCCTCGTAGTAGAAATTTAACCTCTGATGAAATAGATATATTACATAATCTTGGTTTCAAATTAATAAATGAAAGAAAAAATTCCATCAATCATATTGAAATATTAAAAAAATTACAGGAATATGGTTATGATATAAATAAAATTAAATATTCTGATAAAGTAAAAATAACTAAAAATGCTCATGAATATAAATTAGAAATTATAAATAAAAGTGATTTTCGCTACAATCAATCTGATTTGATATTAATTGGTCCCCACGTCACGGCTTTTAAAAGAGGCCAAAAAATTAAATCTTCAGGTCCAATCGCCTTAAGTCCTGATGAAATAACTGAATTACATAATCTTGGTTTAATAATATTAACTGATCCTATCCTATATCCTAAAAATTTTAATGATTATTTTAATCTTTTAAAACTATTGCATGAATCCGGTTATAATATAATTAATATGAAGGCTAGTAGTCGCCTTAAAGTCCTAAAAGAAAATGATAAATATTTCTTTAAAATAATTAATAAAGATAATCCCGAGTGGCAAAATAAAGACTTGATTTTCATTGGACGCAAAGTAAAATCTTTTAAAAATGGCAAAAATTATCCTAGTAATCATTCTTGTTATTTAACCGTACCTGAAATAAATAATCTACTTAGTATCGGCTTTACTTTAAAAAAAGATGTAGAAGATCTGATTTATAAAAAAGCAATATGTGAAACTTTTAATATCGATATGAAATTAAACCAAGAAATAATAAATAGAATCTCTTTACTGGAATTTAAAGCGAAAATAAATTACTTAATTAATGAAAAACATCTACCTTTAGTTGATGCATCAAATCATCTCCATGAAATCTTTACTATGAGTAGCCTTGATATCCAAAACAATCCTAAGTACAATCTAACTTTAGAAGAAATAATAAACTTATATGAAAAAAGGATATCTGAATCAAAACCAAATAAAAGAGTTTTAAAACCATAATTTACTTAAAAAAAGTCATAAATATCAAAAATAAACATCTGATACTTATGACTTTTTAACTTAAGATATAGCCTTAATAAATAAGCTTGCACCAATAACAATACCAATACTTAAAAATAATAATATATTTAAGAAAATATTTAAATAACCGGTTTTAGATAAAGGACGATACCATTCAATACTATGATCTGGATAATCTTCTTCTTCATTATAACCACTATTTCCATCAGGATTAAGTTTAATTAACTTTTTAGACTTATTTTTTCCATCATTACCCCTTCCATTAATCTCATCTATTTGTTGTAAAGAAGAATTATAAAAATCGACTTCTTTAACTAATCTTTGATTATCGGTATAATTAACATCACTTTCTATCATATAAATACGATTAACAAAAGTAGTAAGTAATTTCTCTAACTCTGGGGTTAAATAATCATGATAAAGTAGTAGTTGAAAGAAATAATTATTATATTTATCAACAAAATCTTCCATACTTCCAAAATTAGCATAAAAATCTTTTTCATGCTCTAAATAAACATTTTTAAACTCATATATCTTTAAAATATCAAAAAAGTTAGCAGTTGTAATTTTACCTTCACTTAAATTATTAAGTATAAGACTATTGTTAACATAAATAACTTCTCTTAAATCAAAACCTTGTAAATTAAGTCTTTTATTCTTAAAAATAAGATAGCCATCTTCTAATTTAAAATCATTATTTAAAACAAAAAAGTATTCTTTCAAGTTATTAAATGTAAGAGTATTACTTAACGTATAATCAACCATATATATACCTTCTATTCTAAATTTATTGTAACAAACAATTTCTATTTTTTCAATAATATAGTATAATATGAAGCGTGATTGTTATGAAAGAAAAGTTAAACGAAGAATTTATACATAAGTTATCAGAGAAGAAAAAGGAACCAGCTTGGATGCTTCAACATCGGCTTAATGCTTATCATAATTTTTTGATGCAAGAAGAACCTAGTTTTGGTCCGGATATTCATATTAATTTTGATGAAATTTGTTATTACAAGGATAAGACTAATAAAATGACTGATAAGTGGGAGAGTGTCAGCTGTAATTTAAAGAATACTTTTGATGATTTAGGGGTTATTAAAGCGGAAGAAGAGTATTTAGGGGGCGTTACTAATCAGTATGAGTCGGAAGTATTTTATCATAAACAAACCATTGGTAATGGCATTATTTTTACTTCGACAGATGATGCCTTACAGAAATACCCTGAACTTTTTAAGAAGTATTTTAATAACTTAGTAAAATTAGAAGAAAATAAGTATACAGCTTTAAATAATGCCGTGTGGTCGGGGGGATCTTTTATCTATATTCCTAAAGGAATTAAAGTTGATAAACCTTTGCAAAGTTATTTTCGTATCGAAAGTGAGTCTCTAGGCCAATTTGAACATACTATTATTATTGTTGATGATGAGGCCGAACTTTCTTATATCGAAGGGTGTACAGCTACAGCTTATTCTAAGACTAGTCTTCATGCCGGTGTAGTTGAAATCTATGTGGGAAAGAATGCGAAGTGTCGTTATTCGACAATCCAAAACTGGTCAACTGATGTTTATAATTTAGTTACCAAACGAGCTATTGTAGATGAAGGGGGGCTTATGGAATGGGTTGATGGTAATATCGGTAGTGGTCTTACCATGAAATATCCTTCTTGTATTTTAAAAGGTGAGGGCTCAGTAGGTAATTCGATAAGTGTTGCTTATGCTAAGAAAGGACAAGTCCTAGATGCAGGGGCTAAAATGATTCATTTAGGGAAGAACACAAAAAGTAGTATTATCAGTAAATCAATTGCCGAAGCGGGGGGGATTGCAAACTACCGTGGTACTACTAAAATTACTAAGAATGCTACTGGGTCGGTTGCTACTATTAAATGTGATACCATTCTATTAGATAATATTTCAAAAAGTGATACTTTTCCTAAAAACATTGTTGGTAATAAAACTTCAAGTCTTACTCATGAAGCAACAGTTTCTAAATTAGATGCGGATAAATTATTTTATTTAGCTAGTAAAGGCCTAACAGAAGATCAGGCCCGCGAACTTTTAATTATGGGTTTCATGACGGATTTTAAAAAAGAATTACCAATGGAATATGCTGTAGAATTAAATCGGCTTATTAAAGAATAAATTATTAAAATTACTAAAAATAAAATATAGAATTAGTTAAGTTTCTAAACATTAAAGTTTTACTTAACTAATTTTTTTCTTTAGAAGTTGTAACTATTCTAAATTTTAAAAATAGACATTTGTTTAAACCTTACCTTTTTGTTAATCTACCTAACGAAAGGAGGTGAAGCATTTGATTAATGATGTTGTTTTAGTTGGTCGTCTTACTAAAGATCCTGAACTCATTGATACCGATAATGGCAAAAAAAGAGCCTATATAACTTTAGCAGTCCCTCGCAAGTTTAAAAATGTTGATGGTATCTATGAAACTGATTTTATTCGGGTGACTCTGTGGAATATTATTGCTCTTAATACCAAAGAGTATTGTAAGACGGGCGATCTTTTAGGAATTCGGGGTCGTATTCAAGTTAATTCCTATAAAGATAGTGAAGATAATGTTCGTTATAGTACCGATGTTATCGCGGAACAAATTACCTTTTTAACATCTAAAAAAGGTAGTAATACGACTATTGCTTCTGATGAAGAAGAATAAAGGGATAACTTGACTTAAAGAATAAAAAGTTTTAATGGTTAGGTGATTAAAAATATTTTAAAAAAGTTAATTATTTGTTTTTAATGCAAAATTTTTTCATCCCTTTTAACAAAAGTAGTTCGTTTATATATATTATTAACTTTTTTGAAAACATAATTATTAGTTTGATATAAAAAATAAATTTCAGATATATATTTTACATAAAATTATTATATTTTTGATAGCGCGTATGGCATAGCAATTATTTAAAAAGGGCTATGCCTTTTCTAATGCATTAATTTAATTTACAATTATTTCTATAAATGATAAAATTTTCTTAAGTGGAAAGAAGGTTTTTATGGACGAAAATAGATGCTTGCATAGTTTGGGAGTAGCCCAAAAAATGGTGGAAATAGGAAAAAATAAAGGTCTTACGCCTAAGGAGTTAAATGATTTATTTACTTTAGGAATGGTTCACGATATAGGTTATCAGTTTGGTCCTAGTAACGAACATCAAAAATTAGGTGGTTTAGTTTTAAAAGAAAATGGGTATCGTTACTGGCAAGAAGTCTATTATCATGGACTTGTTCAAAATGAGTATTCATCTTTATTTTTAGATATTTTAAATCAAGCTGATATGCAAATTGATAAAATGGGCAAGGATGTTGGTTATGAAGGCCGCTTAGCGGATATTAAGTCGCGTTATGGCGAAGGTTCTAATGTTTATATTTCTTGTGTTAATTTAGTAAATTTTATTAAAGAAAGGGAATCAAATACGAAGAATTAAGTATTGATTTTAAGGCAAAAATATGGCTAGTAAACACGCAATAATAATTATTAAAAATGAGAAAGACGAATACTTACAATATTATGAAGAATCATGGCATAGTTATTTATTTTTAAATTGTAAGCAGGAAGATAGCAATGATTTAAATAAAATTAAGGATATAGTATTAGAAAAATTAGAAATTAATCCACGAAAAATCGATTATTTATTTACTAAGATTCATAGTAAGTATTCGGTAAAACATGAAAAAATGCGTGAGTATGAACATTATTTCTATTTAGTTGATATAGATACTAAAACTTTAGAGGTTCAAAAAGAATTTGTTATTAATAATACTAAATTTAAGTGGTTTGGAATGGCAGAACTAGAAAAAAATCTCGAGATTATGCAAATTAATGGGGATATTATTGAGTTTATTAAAGAATGGTTTACCAAATAAAAATAGATAAGGAAGGGGAGTTTATATGTATGGAGCAGTAATTGGTGATTTAGCCGGAAGTATTTATGAATATGATCAGTTAAAGAAAATTAACCCCATAAAAATGGATAAAGTAATTCCAGATAATGCTTTTTATAGTGATGATACGATTCTTACGGTTGCTATTTGTGAGGCTGCTTTAAACGGTGGAAATTATGCTACTTATTTAAGAAAATATATTAAAGAGTATGAAAATTATCGACCTAATTTTAGTCCTTATTTTAAAAGCCCTTTTTCTCCTAATATTATGAAATGGGCAAATTCTTCTGATATTGGGACGAGTTTGGGTAACGGAGCTATGATGAGAATTTCTGCTATTGGTTATCTTTTTGATACTGAAGAAGAAGTAATAAAAGAGGCCGCTCTAGCAACTAGACCTAGCCATAACTCGAAAGAAGCCCTATCTGCTGCGACGATTATTGCATTAATGATATTTTATTTTCGGAAAGGTTTATCTAAGAAGGAAGTTTATGATTTATTAAATCTAAGCGCTGTTTATAGACCATTTGTCCATTTTAATACAACCTGTAAGGAAACTTTAAGTAATGTTTTATATGCCATATTTTACAGTACTTCTTTTAGTGATGCTGTTAGACTTACTTTGCTTATGGGAGGAGATACAGATACTAATCTTTCAATAGTAGCCTCGGTGTGTGAAGCATTATATGGTATTTCTGATGATTTAATTAAAGAGGCTGAGGCTAGGATACCGGAGGATTTTTCTAGGATTTTAAGAAAAGTAAAATAAAACATTTGAATAAATTAATAAATTTTAGCAAGACTAGAGATTAAATAAATAAAAAATAAATAAAGAGTGATAAAGATGCAAGGAAAAGTAGTAATTTTAACAGGTAATAAAAGAGCCGGTAAAACTACTCTGGCTAATAAATTAAATAAGGAATATAATTTTACCCATATAAATATGGATCAGATTTTAGATGCTATTGATTATGTTTGTGATGAAAAGAATATTCCACATTTTATAGATTGTTATTCTTTTTTAGAAAAGTTAGTTGATTTTGCTTGGCAAAATGCGAAAAATTATGGGGAAAATACGGTCATTGAGTATATTTTTAAAATTAGTGATGTTAAAAGATTACAAGAAAAATATGATATCGATGTGTATGCCCTATATACTGATACTGATGAAGAAAATTTAAGAAAGATATTAAAAAAGTATTCTAAGGAATTTGATTGGCCTATTTTAGTTGGCACTGATGATTTTAACCGTAACATTAAAGAAATATTAGAACTTAATAAAAAATTAAAAGAAGAATGTAAGGAAAGCAAAATAAAATTAATTGATACCGGTTACGGAAAGAATAGAGATGAGATTATAAAAAAGTTAAGTCAAGAAATTGGATTGCTAAAAAGTTGAAATATATAACTTGACTTATTAAAAAATGATATGCGGGAGGATTAAAATGAGCTTAGAAGGTGATGTTAGAAGAATAATTAGGGGAACTGGCTCTTATGATACTGTAAAATTTGGTAATACTGTATCTATAACCGGTGATGGGGGTAACGCTTGGAATTATTTTGGCCCCGCTTATAAAAAGTTAGCCCCTCGTCTTATGACTTACCTTTTATATGCTGATGCCTTAAATAATTTGGAAAAAATAAAGAATAGTATATCTATAAAAGAATATACTAAGAAAAAAAGAAAGATTGAATTTGCTTATATTAAAAGTTATTATGAAACCAGATTAAAAGATTTAGATATGGAAGACTTTTTAAAGACTTTAGAAACTAAGTTTGGAACTGATATTATCTTCTTATGTCATGAACCAATAAGTGAGTTTTGCCACCGTCGAGTTCTAGCTGATTATATCAAACTGCAAACCGGAGTTTATATTCCCAAAGTAAAAATTATGAGTAATGATGAATTTACTTTAAAGACTCCTCTTAATTATGAACAAGAATTAAAAAGAGTAATGAAGAAATAAATGTTGATGATAAATAATTTAAGTCTTAAAGATATATTTGATTTAGTTATAACTAGGGATGTAGATATAATAAAAACAATTTAAATAAAGTGAGAATTAAAGATGGAAAAAAAGATAAATTATCTGATATTAAATAATAAAAATATTGGTATAAGTAAGATAGAACTTAATAAAGATGAACTTAATGTTACGGATAAGAGGGGTAAGTATACTTTTCATATAACTCTTACTTATGATTGGAAAAAGATTAATCAAGTTAAAGTTGCTAAGGAAGAAAATATCTCTTTTAATGAATATTATTTAAGTGAAAATAATGAGGCAGTTTTAATTTGGCCAGATATATGTAAGTTAAAGAAAATCAAAGATGATTATATTGTTTTTAATTTAGAATTTTTAGATATTGATAATAATAAAGATACTTGTTATATGAATAAACGTAAAAGCTTTGATATACCGCTTTGTAATCTTAAGGTGGTGGTGTATATCGATTATAAAGATGTTTTAGAAGGGAAAATCATTTATCTATTTAAAGATAATGATGGTAATGGACAATGAATTATGAATTAGTAAAATCTTCTAATAAAGATATAGATAGATTAGTTGAATATAAAAAAAAGACTGTTTTCGAGTATGCTAAAGATTTAGCAAGAGAAGATATTGATAGGATAAATAATTATATAATAAAGGAAATTCCTAATTTAATTAATGATTACTACAATATAGTAGTTAATAACAAAATTGTCGGATGTTTATTATTAACTAGAAAAGATAATGTTAATTTGTTAGATGAAATTTATATTGAAAAAGATTATCGCAATAAAAAAATTGGTACAAACATAATAAAAGATATTTTAAAAACTAATGATACTGTCTACTTATGGGTGTACAAAGATAATAAAAAGGCTATATCTTTATATAAAAGAATGGGATTTAAGATTTGTGAAAGTACGGATACCAGATATTATATGGTTTTTAAGAAAAAGTGTAATTAAGAAAAAATATAGAGAGGATCAATTAATAGGAAATTAATTAATATTTCTTATTGATAGATTATATGAGGAATAATAATGTTTGTAGTTAATAGTGTTAATAAAACAGCATCTAAAATTAAAGAAATATCTTTTAAAGATATAGGTTTAAAAGAAAGAAGCGATTTGCAAGAATGGATTGCTAATAATCCTATTATTTTAGGAGAAGATTTACTTATAATCCAAAAAGAATTTGATGGATTTAATGATACTAAGGAAAGGCTAGATTTATTAGCTCTAGATAAAAATGGTAATTTAGTTATAATTGAAAATAAATTGGATGATAGCGGTAGAAATGTCGTATGGCAAGCCATGAAATATGCTGGATATTGTTCATCTTTAAAAAAAGAAGATATAAAAGATATTTATACTCAGTACCTATCCAAAATAGGCTCATCATATAAGGCTGAAGAATCGATTGTGGAATTTTTAAATAAACCGGATTTTTCCGAGGTTCAATTAAATCAAGATTTAACTCAGAGAATTATATTAGTTGCGAAAGAATTTAGAAAAGAAGTTACTAATACGGTAATTTGGGCAAGAAAGTATGGGATGAAAATTCAATGTCTAAAAATAATGCCCTATATGATTAATGACCAATTAATTATTGATACAGAACAAATAATACCAGTAAAAGATATAGCCGATATCATGATTAGTTATGATGAGAAAGCCCAAGAAGATTTTAAGAATAAGGAAGATTTAGCAAACACCCAAATAATGAGAAATGAATTTTGGCATATGTTTATTCCTAAATTTAATGAAAAATCTAGTTTGTTTTCGGGAAAGAATATCACTTTAAATCAGTATGATTATTGGTTTAGTACCGGGGCAGGAATATCAGGGGTTTATTTTAACTTTCTTGTTACTAAAAGTTATGCGGGAATAGAGCTGGAAATATCGGGAAGAACTCAAGAAGAAAATAAAAAAATATATGATTATCTTTATTCATATAAAGATGAAATAGATAACTCATTTGGAGATAAATTATCTTGGGAAAGATTAGATGATAAAAAAAGGTCTATAATATCTTATAAATTAGAAGATGTTAGTATTTTAGATAAAGAAGTTTGGCCTAAAATGATGAATTTTATGGCAATTAATATGCTTAAATTTGAAAAAGCATTAAGAAAACATATAAATAATTATGCAAAAAAATGATAGGTATTACTTTTAAAAATTAGTAAATATATGTATAATACGAAAAAAATTTTCGGGCTGTATCGGAGTATGCCAAAAGTAATTATATAGAGGAAGAAATTACAAAAAAATTAATAAAGAAAGATAAATAAGAACTTAGATAGATTTATGATGAGTCTATCTTTTTTAAGTTTAAAAATAAAGAAACTATTAGAAAATCAAATGACTTTTAAAATAGGGTATGGTATAATTTTTAACAGATTTAAGGAATATTAGAAATAAAAATTATTAAAGATTAGGGGGGATTCTAACTTATAATAAATTGAAATTTTAAATACTAGGGATGATAAAAAAGGCAACAATTTGTTGCCAAATTACCATTAGTTATAATTTTACTATTAATTAAAAAATTAAAGGAGAATAGCATGAAGATGATTGAAAATGTATATGCTAATAGTATTTTTGAAAATATAAAGCGTATAGATGATTATGAAAATGAATATTGGTGTGCTAGGAAATTATAAAAAGTATTAGAATACAAGGATTGGAGAAACTTTCAAAAAGTAATAGATAAAGCGATTTTATCAGCAAATAAAAGTGTTTTCAACAGAGAAGATTGGGTTGTTGAAGTTAACAAGCCAATAAAAACTGGTAAAGGAAAAGAAGAGATTATTAAAGATTATAAACTATCAAGATATATATGTTATTTAATAGTGCAAAATGCTGATCCAAGTAAGGCAGTTGTGGCTTTAGGACAAATTTATTTTGCAATACAAACAAGAAAACAAGAGATAACAGAACTAGAATATGACTTGCTATCAGATGATGAAAAAAGATTTTATCAAAGAAAGTTAACGAGACAAGGTAATTATACTTTACAAAGAGTTGCCGCAAGAGCCGGCGTTAAAAATATGGCTGAGTTTCATAATGCCGGATATAAAGGCTTATATAATGGGGAAGCAGCTGATGATATATTTAAAAGGAAAAAATTAAGATATAGAGAATATATTTTAGATAATATGAATGAGGATGAGTTAGTTGCTAATTTATTTAGAATAAATCAAACTAAGCAAAAACTTATAAGAGATAATGTAAAAGGTGAAAAAGAAGCAAGAGATGTACATTATGAGGTCGGTAAAAAGGTAAGAAAGGCGATTGCAGATATTGGTGGAATGATGCCTGAAGAAATGCCAACACCAGAAAAAAGTCTAAAAGAACTTGAAAAAGAAAAGAAAAAGTTAGAAAATAATGAAGTAAAGAAGATTAATAGTAGAAATTGAGAGTAGAAGTGAAAGTAAGAATTAAAATTATTAGACTTAGAAACAATTCTAATTAATGAAAAACAAGAGTTTTAGATAAAAGTGCAATTTATTCCAAAATGGAATAGTTCAAAAAGAAGTAACTAGGAATTTTAAAAGAAATATTGTATTTTATAATTTTGATGCTACAATTTCTGCTGGATACAGAGGAAATTCATTAAGAGTTACTCATTTTAGAAGACTGGCAACAAACGCATTAAAAACTTTCACTATTTAAGAATATGTATTAGATAAAGAAAGAATAAAAAGAGTCAACAGTATGTTGCCAAATGCAGTTTACACAATCTATAAATGATTGAAAGGACAAAGAATAATTTTAAAATATTTGGAGGTAGAAAATGATTAAACGAGAATTCGCCGAAAATTGGATATGTAAATTAAAAAAATACTGGCTTGAGAAAAATATAGACAAGGCGTGTAGTTTATTTACTAATACAGAATTTTATCAAGAAACACCTTTTATGAAACCATTTTTGACTATCGAAGAAATAAATGAAGAATGGCAGCATGTTAAAAATGAACAAATACATAAAATTGAGATAAAAATATTAGCCATAGATGGAAATACTATGATAGTTAATTGGTATCTTGAGCAAAATAATGATGTTTATGATGGAATTTATCAGATAGTGTTCAATGATAAAAACGAATGTATTTGTTTTAAAAGTTGGGAAATGCTTAAGAAGGAAGATGAAAATAATGAATAATGAAAATATAAATAAAACAAATATCAACTGGTAAGTGGGGAGTTATGAAAAAACACTATTAAACCCTTGAAAATAAAGGAAAAAAATAAAATCTCTTTTTACATTTAAAACATATTTTTTGTTGAAAAATGTTAAAAAAATAAATGTGTAGGAGTTA
>CAKOMC010000032.1 GCA_934096535.1 uncultured Bacilli bacterium
CACCCTTTTCTAGAGTTTCTCCAACTTTATTATCCATATATTTTACAAATTCATCATAAATACTCTTAGCCCAATCATTATCAGCCATAACCATAAATATAACATCACCACTATTTACAATGTAAAGTTTTTCCGCCGAAACACAGATCCATCTACTCATATCAACATTATCTTTAATATTTTGCATCATACTAGTAATATCAGTTTTTTCTTTCGTTTTAATTACGGCTACTTCTAGGGCTTGGGAACCCATTACAGGTTCGGATACTACCAAAGTATTAATATCATCCGTACTTTTTAAACCAGTTAAAGATTCTACTAGTTCACTTTCTTTTAAATTTATTTCTTCCGTAGTAAGTTCTGGTAATTCATTAGCTAAATTTTTATAAATAGTTTTTAGCATTTTTTTAATATCCCCTGCAGTTTGGAGAGTTTCGTTAGTTTTACTTTCTTTACTACTAGTAACGACAAATATAACTCCCGCTAAAACAACTAAGCCTCCAATCAGGCATCCTATAATAATATTTTTCTTATTTTCCATCTTTTTCATAATTTTTCCTCTTTCTTTTATTTATTTTTATTACATCTTTTTACCAGTCTTAGTTTCTAAACTAGCCCTAAAGACTTCTTCATCAAAAGGTATTTTTTTAAGGAAGGCATACCTTTCGGCCGCCTCTTTTCGGGCCTCATAAATTTTAATAGCATCCAAAGATTTGCCTATATCACTTTCTAATAATTCGGTAATTTCTTCATCTACTAAAGAAGTATCTTCGCCTTTGTTTATACAATCAATCTTCGAAAAACTTAAGATAGCCAATTTTTTAGCCACTTCTTCTTGCTCAGCTAGCGAATAATTTTTATGATTTTTTCTTTCTTCTTCTTCCCTTTTTCTTCGTTCTTCAGCTTCGATTTTTTCAATAATAACGACTAATTTATTAAAATCAATATTAAGTTTTTTTTCAACTCTGTCCACTTTTTCTTGATAATGAGTAATATTTTCCGTAATTAATTTACAAGTTTCGATATTTTTCTTTGGCATAATACCTAGTAATTCTTTTAATTTATCTAAGCAAAACTTATTTTTAGCGTGTAAAACAAAGATATCTCTTACTTTATCAACTGCTTTTACTGGTAAACTTTCTAACTCAGACATTTTGCCTTCTAAAACATATTTTTTGTAATCATTAAGTAAAGATATTTCCTTAGCAATTAAGCTTTCAGCTAATTTAGCATCCACATTTTGATGATTAGCATTAATTTTTAAATCAAATACGGATAAATCTCCTAAAGATTCGCCAAATAAATCTGCCAATTTTTTATATTCATTATCCCCAACTTTAACAAAGCCAGAGCTAGGAGTAATACTAGATAATAATTCTCTTTCTCTTTTTCTGGCCTCTTCGATAGATGTTTTTTCAGCATCAAAAATTTTACTTTCTTCATTAACGAAAGACGCACTAATCTTTTTTTCGGCCATTTCATCTAAAACTGGTAAGGCATTCAAAGCCGCAATAACAGCCTCATTTTGACTGTATATCACATCCCCACTTAAATGAGCCTTACTATCTAAAGCAGTAATCTCCCCAATTATTTTTAAGTTTTCTTCTCTTTTCTTTATTTTCTTCTTTAAATCCCTTTTATCTAATATTCCTAGTATTTTTTCACCTAATCCTAAATCTTTATTATTAAGATTATCTAACTTCTTTTTGGCCTCCATATTTAATTTACTTAAATATTCTTTATAAGCCTTAAGACTATCCTTAAACTCTATATGTTTACTAATTCTATCATCAGACATATAATAACTCCTTCTTATCTTTTAATCATTTTAATTTAGTAGCATATTCTACTAACTTTGGTACAACCTCATCTATAGTTTGTCTATAACTATAATGAATTATGTCTTTTTGTTTTCTATTAAAGAAATAATTTAATAACGGATAAGTATCTACTTTTGATTTAAACTTATATTTCTTTTCTATAGGACTACATAAAAATATTTTACAACTAATACTTCTATGTTGACATACTCCTTTAACTAAATAAGGACAAGGTTTCTTATGAAAATAGCAGCACCCATTAATAGTAGCAAAACATTTACCACTTCTATTACCATAACATTTATCGCATTTAAAATCACATACTTTATGACTAATATTATCTAAAATAGTACACATCTCATCATAGATATAATTATACCTATCACTTAAATTCTTATAATTTAGAGCCTTAACCATTTTAAGCATCCAAAACTCTTTTGTATCATAAGGATAATCTTTATCTAAAATATCCAATGTATATTGATAATTACTTCTATCATTTTTAATAATTTTCTTCATTTTCTTATAATCATTTAAAGTTAAATTAATTGTTTCCATACTAACTACCTCAAATCCATTATACCAAATAAAAATTAAAAGAAAAGTCCTTTTAATTTTTATTGCTATTACTCACCAAGTAGTTTTACTTTATTACTATTCTTTTTTAAAAAACATAAAATATAAAGAACATCAAAAGTATAGCAGATAATGCCAATGGCTAAAATAAAAGCATTAATATGTAAAAATACACTCTTAGCTATTACCATAAAAAGAGTACCTAACATCTTACTTAGGGCCAAAAGAAGAGATTGACCTTTGGTTTTTCCTTCTAAAAATCGTTTTTCAAAAAACAAAATAGACATAACAGCATTTTGAAAAAACGAGGCACAGGAAGAAGCGGCTATTTTACCATCATACTCTAAATGAAAAGCAAATTCAAAGATAAAACCAGTAATTAAAATTAAAATACTGTAAGGAATAAAATATTTCTTTTTCTTAAAATTTTTACCATTATATTTAAAATATAAATAGCCAATGACAACATCTAAAATAATCCAGATAATATTAATTATAAATAAAATTTTTATGTCATTAAATTTATTGTTTATTAAAAACAGTAATTCCCATGAAAAATTAAGACCAATAGCAATAAGTGGCATACTACAAGTTTTATCGCGAATTCCACATCTTATTATTTCTATATATGTAATTATCCAAAATACTCCTCCTATTAAAGTTAAAATACTATCCATTATATACCTCTTTTCAAAAGAAGAAAGCCAGTCTAATTACTTTCTTCTAACTTTAAAAGATAAGGTGTTTTACTACTACCATTACCACCATTATATAAAACTTTTTGATTTAAATAAATTGTTGGATATATACTATATTTAAAAGTAGGACTTAAGGAACTAATATTACTATTTTCTAAATGAAAAGGATAAGTATTATTATTTTCGCTATAATAATTTAAAAACCAAATATTATCATTATCCAGGTAAGATTTTTCTTCACAAAACTTATAGTCTGAAAAAGACATATTCTTACATTTATTCATCTTAGTTAACACATAATCACTTATTGAGGGAAGTCCTACTAAAGTATCAATACTACTACCATAAGCTTCATTTTTATACCAACTATCAGCAGTAATATAGACATTAAAATCATTTTCCATTTTAAAAGCTTTATCAAGTAACATACTTCTTGTAGTTAGATTTTTTAAACCAACTTTAGTAAAATCTAATAATTTAACATTACCATCTTCTATATATTCATAATTACTTTTTCCATTATAATAGGCATCATTAAGTAACTTACCTATTTTAGTCGTATTAAATTCTGTTATTTCTCCTTTATCATTCCAACTAAATTTATCTATATTATTAACAGTTAACTTATCATTTCTTATTAACTTAGTTTGATAAATGTAATTTGCATCATCTAAAACTTTCTTAATCTCAATAATCCGCCATAATTCACAAGTATCAGTCTTAGTATAATCATCACAATTAAAATATACATAGTTATTGGAATTATTGGTAAAACCAACTACATCATTAATATCGGTATAAATACTATCATCTTTTTCATGAGCATATATATAATTATAAATATAACTACCTATCGTTTCTTGGAAATAAAGATTACATTTAGTTTTTTTCTTTAAGTTTGAATGTTTTACAGCCCTATATTTAGTATCAAAAGTAATCTCTACATCATCATTGCATTCATAATTACTTAAGTTAGTACCTACCATATCACTTAGGATACCATTTATATAATAATTATATTTTATACTGGGAGCCATTGCTTTAGAAGCAATATAAATACCAGTAACAAGAAGAAGAATACTTAAAAATATTATTCCTCCTATTAAAGTACTCTTTTTTAATTTTATCTTACTCTCCATTTATACTCTCCTTCTGTATGGCTTCCTGTTACTTCATCGTTTCTTTGAGGTTTATCGCACTGATTACTACCTTCTTTATAACATTTATTATAGACGCATTTTTCTTCGGTACCTTTTTGACAATCAGAATTAATTTCTGCACATGTAGTTTCTCTTGTATCACAATTAGTTTTGCCAAAATAATCACTAGTATCTTCTACTTCTTCCGGTTCTTCATAACGATCAAATTCAGCACTTGTTGTTGTGCTGTTACCAGCATTATCATAACAAGTCCCGCTATAAGTAAAGTAATGATTATTTTGAGCATAAGAATCATTCATAAATGAATATGCTTGCCCATTTTTACCATTAATACTATAAGATGCAATACCACTAGTAGTATCATTACATACAAGACCGGCTTCTTTATCTGAATAATCATTCCATTCATGGCGTCTATTTGTAATTGTATACGATTCTGGATTTTTAAGATATTCTTTTAGTTTTTCTTCATCATCTAGACCATTTTGATCCCAGACATCACATGTTATAGCAGGAGTTTGAGTACTACCACCACAGGAACCAGAATAATGAACCTTAAGCTCATATTGGCAGTGATGAGCAAGTATTTTCATTCCTAAATTAGCCGTTGGACTAGTAGTATCTCTTCTAATATTTCGGCTACATTCACTATATAAGCCGGCTTCATTATAATATCTTCCTGCTACTGTAATATAACCGGTATCATAACCTAATGTATAAGTATTATTGTTACTTACACCATTAGGAACAAAAATTTGACCATAAGTAGTAGCAAGGCCGGTACCACTTACAGTTGCTATTACATCTGAAGTATACCAATCATTATTGCCTTTAGTACCTGTTACCGTTAAATTACAAGTTGGAGGATTAGCAAGTCTTTTAACAGTTGCCTCGCATGTTCCTTCATTACCAGCATTATCTTTTACAACACCATAATAAGTTATACCGGCAGTATCATATGATAAAGAGGTCTGATAAATATTATTATAAGCTTTACTATAAGCATTTATTCCGTAAGAAGCAACACCACTTAAAGAATCGGTTGGGGAAATACTCATCGCCACATCACTAATATACCAACCATTATTACTATTACCACTAGCATTTATTGTACACTTGGGAACCTCAGAGTCTTTCTTAATGGTAATCGTATTTTTACAGCTACTAACAGATCCGGCTACATTAGTAACTGTTCCACTTACCTTAACACCAGAAGTATCAGAACTAACTGTAAAACTATCTCGGTTAGTATTATTAAGACTCTTAGCTGTAACATATTTCGAGCTAGAACTTAATTTAACGGTAGCATTTGACCTATACCAACCATTATCACCATCCGCAATTTTATCTACTGATAACTCACAAGTTGGTTGTTCTTTTAAACGATAGACCGTTATTGAGCAAGTTCCCACATTACCAGCTTTATCCTTAACATAACCATAGTATTTAATACCAGCATCCGTTGTATCAGTAGTTAGTACCGCCTGATTTTTCCCATTATATTCGGCATTAGGACTTGTTGTAATCCCGTATTCACTAACCCCACTTATTTCATCAGCAACTGATAAATACAAACTAACATCATCAATAAACCATTTATTGGTATCAGAATTCTTTTTACCAAAAGCCTCAATACTACATGTTGGATTAGTCCTATCAACATGAACGGCTAAGTTATATTGACAAGCTCTAGTATTACCAATATTATCACTAACATCCCAATTTACTTTTTTATATTCTGCTTGATCAGTTTGCGTCTCGGTTTTATCAGGCGTTGCACAACCAGATCCTACATCGCTTTTACAGCCGTAAGTATATGTATAACTTGTTGACCAACCTGAATTATTTACGGGGTTTTTACATACTGGTTTGGAATTATCAATATTGGTAATACTAATTGGTACAGCCTCACTTACATTACCTACTTGATCTTTAGCATAAGCATAATAAGTCTTATTTTCATAAACAGTTACCCTTTTTTCTTCAGCTGTTATATTAAAATTAGGAGCCTCATTTAAATCTTCAGTTAAAGCATAAGAATAGCTAGCAAAACCTGAGCCTTCACCATCACTACCATTAAAAGTAATAACTTTACTTGATTGTTCATATGAAGCTTTCGTATCTAGAGTTAATGTTGGTTTGGCTTTATCTATTTTTACATTAACACTCTTAGCAAGTAATCCTTTACTAGTTTGAACCTTTACCGTTACACTAGTATTTACTAAATAATTAGTATTTATTCTATAAACATTAATATAATCAGAATTAATACCTGGATTATTTTCTTTATTATAGACAGGACCATTACTAGTTTTATTTTCGCCATTAAAACTCCAAGTAATAGTCATATTATGTTCAGATAACTCATTTAATGACTCCGGAGTTAAATATAAATAAACATCTTCATTAGTCCACTTTATATCTTTATTAGATCCTAAATAATTTTGATTTATTAAAAGATTATCACTAGCTTTATAAGCTAAAATATCTAATTTTGATGATAAGATATCCATTTCTGCTAGGCTACAATCAGTACTTGCCGAAACACTTATTTCATAATCTTCTAAGACTCTATTAATATCTACTTGATAACAATCAAAATAACCTCCTAAGGGATTATTTAATTTTTCATTGGCCTCAGTATCATTTTCTTGTTCGATGTAACCTTCGGTAATTAATTTAGCAACGCTTATCGTAGTGGCTTCTACTCCATAATCAGTTGCGTATTCAATTGCTTTTGATTTAATTAAATCAATTTTATTATTATATGTTCTTTCTTTTAAGTTCTTACTAATTCCATTATAACTTGCACTAGCAATAGTTATTAATATTCCCATAATTACAATAACTGCTAATAGTTCGGTAATAGTAAAACCTTTAGTTTTGCTTTTCATATACTTTTTCTACCCTACTTTCTACATTAATAATATCACAATATACTTGCAATAAACAGCTTATTTTTTAGTTTTTGGAAAGTTTTGAACACAAGAGCATATATATTTTTTAGGAGGAATTAAAAATTATGGAAATTTTAAAAGTATCATCAAAATCTAACCCTAGTAAGGTAGCGGGAGCTATTGCTAATATATTCAGGGAAAATGGTAGTGTGGAACTACAAACAATCGGGGCTGGGTCTTTAAATCAAGCGGTAAAAGCGGTGGCTATCGCTCGTGGTTTCTTAGCACCAGCTGGTATTAATATCGGTATTATTCCTGCTTTTAATGATGTCTTAATTAACGGTGAAGAAAAAACTGCTATTAGACTCCTAATTAATATTGTTGATTAAACTTAAAAGAACTAGTTAGAATTAATCACTCTAATTAGTTCTTTTATTTAATTGATAAAAAGTATTAAAACTCTTAAAGCACCATTATAGCCATGCTTTTAAAAGATTTTCCTATTCAAGTAATCTAAAGACTATTGATTATCCGTTCGTAAATGCTCAATTTCTTCAATAGAAAGTTCAGTTATTTTAGAAATAGTCTCATTATCTAGGCCTAAGCCAATAGCATTTTTTAAAATATACCCTTTGTCAAGGACATTTTTTCTTTTTTAAAAGTCCATACTTATGGGTACATTATAATCATAGTTTTCATCGTTAAATATTTGCGTAAACATAAAATCTTGTTTTAAAGGTATTATCTGACCTTCTGATAACTTATCTTTTCTTACATTCTTCCTTTCTTTTTTTAAATTCTCTTTATTTGTTTTTTATGACATATCGTATTCCTTCTTTCTATCTTATCATTTTCTAGAGGTAGTTAAAAATACTCCCTCTAATTATACTTATTGGTAACAGAACTCTGATTTCCTTCTTTTTTTTGCTCATTTTTTTCTAAAAATTACAATTTTCTTCTAAATTCGACACTTTCTTGACACTTTTTATAAACTATACCCTCTGGGTGGGTGGGTTAAGAAGTGATCATAAAAACTAGACTATTCTTATAGTAACTAACCTTGACTTCATCTGGTAAATATCTTAAGATAATTTAATAAGAAAGAAGGTTTCATATATGAATTATGATTTATCAAGAGGATATAAAAAGTATGATGCTATTCATAAAGATATAGAAGGAATATTAGAAAAATTAAGTGATATTTTTAATGTTGAAAAATTTCAAAAAGAATTAAAAAAAATTGATATTATAGTTGATTCTAATAAATCAGTTATTAAAATGAAAACTTTAACTAAAAAGACAAATCATCAAAATATGCAAGAAGAGTTTGAAGCTCTTGTTTATGATCCCTATATTAATGATTTAAAAAATTTAAAGGAAGAAATTGAAAACGAATTATACCCATTTTACAAAATCTATCTTTTATATAGTAAGATAAATTTGGGTATTGCTAAAATATCTAATGAAAATATTGTCGATGTTATTGATGCCGCCAAAAGATTAATTAGTTCCTTAAATCTTATAGAAAAAAAGCTAACAATAGAAGAACAAGATATTATTAATAAGGCTTACAAAGCTCTTTATGATGTCATTCTTTATGAGGAAATATTTACCAGAAATGATATTTTAGAAGCTGTTAAAAAGCTTAATACTTCAGCCTTTCAAGAAAACTTAGGGCGTCTTCTAGCAAATGATATTAAAAAGTTAAAAAAAGAAGAAATTATTGATGAAGAATTAAAAATTATTGATACTGAAGGTTTGGGTTTTGATTATCTAAATGAAGCAATTATTAATAAAATAAGTAGAAGAACCGTTGGTGAAACGAACTCGATATATCAAAAAAGAAAGAAAAAAACTCTTGAAGATCTTAATTTTTCAATAGCGGCTTTTGAAGAAAGAAAAAACAGTTATACTTTCAAGCAACTAGAAACTAAGCATAAGATTAAAAATTTAAAATTAAGTAAAAATCTTCTAAAATTAAAAGCAGTATCTATCGTTTTAATTCCTGTTATCACTTTTACTACTGGTTACAAGATAGGCAGGTTAAAATCCAATGAAATTACCGAATATCAAACTATTACGCAAAAAATAGATTTAAATACGGGCAAGTTGCTTGCTGACCCCCAAAAAGAATTTGATGAAAAACCTACTACTTATGTTGCTACCATTTTAGAATGTAGTCCTTGGTATAAGAAAGATGATAATAATTATATTAGAAATATCACAGCATATGACTATATTAATCCTCCTGATATAAAAGATGATTTTCATGTTAATATGGATAATTTAGAAGGTAATTTGGTCGTTAAATATCAGTATAGTGAAAACACAACTTCATTAGCTAAAAATGAAACCACAGATGAACCTCAAATCATTTTAATCGAAACTTATCAAGATAAATCAGTCACTAGAAAAAGTACTAAATTTATTATTCCTTTTACCACAACGGGAGCCATTTTAGGTCTTGGTATAGATAATATGTTATGTATATTTCTAGTATATGATCCTGAAGAAATTAAGAAAAAGTTTAAAAAATTAGATGAGAAGATTAAAGAATGTAATTTAACTCAAGAACAAATAAATAATGAATTAAAAAGTATGCAAGAAGATGCTACTAATATTCTTAAAAGTATGGATGATGCCAAAAGAAAATATGGTAATATTAATATTGATACCTCTTCTTTAGAAAATAAAAATGTCAGAAGTCTAAAAAAAAGACTTAAGTATCTTAAGTCCCTTCCTAAGTCTATTAACTCATAACAGTTAATAGCTTTTTTAATTATCCTGACTTTTTCCAAAGAACTGGATTAATCTTATAAATAAGTTAATAAAATCTAAGTATAATTGAAAAGCGCCATAAATAGCTATATTTTCTTCGGGAATAGCTATAAACTTATCTGAGTTCATAATCATCTTAACATCATATGCTGTATATCCTAAGAAAACAATAACTGCAATTGTAGAAATAATAAAGTCTAAAGAACTACTACCAATAAAGATATTAATAATTCCACAAAGAATAATAGCAATTAAACCCATTAGTAAGTAAGAACCCATTTTACTTAAATCTAGTTTAGTTGTAGCCCCAATAAGCGCAAAAATAGCAAATACAATCGCTGTTATTAAGAATACATAAATTAATGAAGCTAATTCAAAATAAACAAAATATGTTGAAAAGAATAGTCCATTAACAAATGAATACAAAATAAAACAAGCTTTTGCAGCGCCCGAGGACATCTTACTTATGCGTAATGAAAAGAAGAAAGCCACGGCAAGCTCAACAACTAGTATCGTAAATAAGCCTAAACCTGATACCACATTAGCAACCATATTTTGATTAGTAGATACTAAAAAACCAGTTCCAAATGTTACTAAAAGTCCTACTACCATCCAGCCAAATACTTTCGTTAAAAATTTATTATTCATTTTCCCTCCTTAAAACTATTATATAATAAAGATTATAAAATGTCTAAAAGATTAAAATCTAAATATTAATCTTAATATTTAAAATTAAATATTTCTTTATTAAAATAATAAAAATAGAAAAAAATAAAAATAAATATAATAAAACTATTTAATGTTATATTAAGATTAAAAAAGATAAGATAAACTATTAAACTTTTTAAAAATTTATTACTTATATTTAAATAATGTAATCTTTTAAAAAGAATTATACTTAAGAATACAATAAGATAAAATAAATTATGGGTCAAATATATAATAATAAGTATACTTAAAATATTAAGATAATCTTTTTGATATAATAAATAAAAAAGATAAAAAGAAGTATTAAAAGGACTTAAACTATAAAAAAGAATATCTATGATTAAATAAATCATATGGTATACTCCGTTAGAATTAAACAGTAATTAGTATCAATCTTATTAATATTTATATTACAAGTAGTTATATTATCACTTATACTACAAGTATCTATCTTACCAATAAGTAAATTACTAGGTAAATTAGTAAGCCCACTTGTATAGACTTTGGAATCCCTTTTTATATTAACATTATTATTTATGATTATTTTATTATCTTTATATAAACCAGCATAATTATCTACTCTAACTGATATTGTTAAATTATAAATAGGTACTAGAGTATTATCAGTATTAGTAATACCAATTAGTCCTCTATCATTAATTACTGGGTGTTTAGGTTCAATAAAAGTATTACTTTTTAAATAATAAATATTACTATTATACAGATTCTTAATTAATATTTTACTTATTATATAATCATAATTATTATATTTAATATTACTTAGATTCTCTATTTCTTCTTTTAAAGAAGTATTTTCTAATTCTAATAAGTTATATTTTATTTTATCTATATCATTACTTTTTATTAAATCTAAGAAAGGATTAATAAGTAATAATAAAAAAATAGGTATATATTTTAATATCTTTTTCATCTTAATCACATTTATAGTATGAAAAAAATCGTATGTTTTATACGATTATTTATGATTAGTTCTTAATCTATACTTACTAGGGTTATTCTGGCATAACCATTTCCTTTTTTAGCACAGTAACTAGTTGGTGTTTCTTCATTACAAGTAGTTGATATAGTTTTCGTGCTTTCTTCATTAGATTCTTCACAGTTATAGCAATACATGACTTTATCTTTTAAAAGTGAATTTCCTATATAGCCGGAGCCACCACCGGCACCATATGCAGTCCTTCCGGCACCACCGCCATAGTAGCCTCCCCCTCCGCCTGAACCGTAGTTATTTGGACCGATTGTAGATTCTCCTATTCCAAATTTTGCAGCAGTTTGTCCATTAACTTTACAGCCGGTTGTAGTACCACCAGAAAATTGAGTTGATTTATTTCCAAAAGTCAAAACTCTATGCCAACCACAAATACCACCATTGTTCAGATTCGGTGGCAAATTGCCATTAAATCCGCCGCCAGAGCCGCCATCGGCAGCAAACGCATAGTAGGAATAACTGCCTCCGCCTCCGCTGGAAACAATAATTATATCTTTTTTACTATTTTCTAATGTACTTAATAATCCAGATTTTGTTGCAATATGTGTTGCACCGCCACCAGAACCAGCACTATCTACACAGTTTGCTACAAATGCTGAACCACCGCCATTAAAAGTTTCAGGAGCTGAACAATTTTCGGTAAGATTAATTGATGCTTCATTTGTCGAAGTGCCACCTTGACCCACATATACATATAACCTATTACCAATATTGAAGTTAATATATCCACTAGAATATCCGCCGCTACCACCAATTTTCGACATTATTCCGTTGATATTAGAGTATGTGTCTGCTCCCTGTGCTCCCCATGTTTCTAATTTATAAGTTCCAGAAACAGGTGCCACAAATGTTTGTTCTTCTCCAGTATAATCAAAATTAAATACAGTAGCACCAGTATAATTTATAGGTTTACCAACTACTACTATTTTTGATTTAAAAGATTTAATCTCATTATTTAAATCTTCTAAAGTAGTATTATAGTCAATCCATAATCGTAAAGAATAATCCTTACTTTCTCTAGATTTTAAAATACCTGTAGTAAGTTTTCTACTTTCAATACTACTTGTATTTACTTTATCTGTAGAATCATAACTACTAAGTAAATTTATATTACCTTCAAACATGACATCTATAAATTTACTAGATAAAGTGCTATTATTTGATACTTCTAAGTTAATATTATATTGAGCAGTAATGTCACAAGTGTTAGTAACGGTAAAAGTATATGGAGTTAAATTTTTACCTTTATCATTACTTATTGGATAAGCATTATTTAAAGATATATTATTTTCTTTGTTAGTTAAAGATAAATCAAAACACTCTGTATAAGCAGTGTTATTAGTATCTTGTGATACACTAACATTCCACATCGAATAAGATACTCCTATTCCTAGTAATATTATTAATACTAAAGATACACTTAAAAATATTATATTTTTCTTTGTCATTTGTATTTACTCCTTTATATTCATAAAAGTAACTGGGGCCATTTTTGATAAGAGAATTATAAATAAACCATACTAAAATATTTATATTTTTTTAGGCCCCAGTTACTTAATTATTTGTATTTACTACACTTATAACCGGACAGTTTTTTAAACCTTTAAAAAACTGATAAAGTCTCCTAACATCTTTTTTGCGTCTTAAAATTGATTATACAACCACTTCTTGACATCATTAAATTGAAACTAGAAATGATTGGTGGGTGTATGAACAAAGTATGTAATACGCAAAAAGATATAGCAAAAGGTTTTATATATTTTTTCAAAAAATTATGCCCAACATAAGGAAAACTTAACTTAAGATTATTCCTTTTATCCTTCATGGCATGATTATTTCTGAAAGCCTTGTTCCCTCAGATATTGCTAAAGTTCTTAAAGGTGATTTTTCTCTTGTTCAAATCGAATCTATTATCAAAAAATCATAAGACTTTTTACTAATAAATATTTTGATCCATATGATTTCTATCGCGAAATCATAGAGCCTTTGAGTCACTAAGATATGTAAAATTAAGCTTCAAATTTATACTCTATGATATATAACTTTACCAAATTATAACATTTTTTTAAACTCCATTATAAGGTGGAGTGCGTTGCTGTGTTAAAAACACAGCATTTTTAAGTTTGATTTATAGACAATATCGGATTTTTAGCAAAATAACTAGCAACTGGATGAACTTTAAACAGCTTTTAACCAAGTATTTATAGGGTCTTGAGAAAAACTATCAGCTAGTCAGTGAACAACAAATGGATCAGAACTTGTTCCAATACCAGAAGTTATCAAAGTATCAGATTTCAGATTGATAACTGGGCGGGCACCATACCAGCCAGTAACCCAAGTCCATAGATTAAGAAAACCAGCGCTATTCTGCATCCACTCAAAAGCAATGCCGCCCGTCGCATAAAAGGAGGAAGGAGACATGTTCCAATAATGTTGAGTTGAATAAACCCATGATAACTTATTTGTATGATTACTATCCATACCAGCAAAAACTAACTCATCATATGTAATTAAACCGACTGGATATGTTAAAACTTTATTTCCTACACTAGAATCCGTAGTTGTATATAAATCTCGCTCTATATTTGGGCATGTAAATTGAGCTGTATTTTTTTCATATCTTCCATATGCTCCAAAATAACTATAAATGGAAGTACTAATACCATCTCCACCTGTCAAAGTTCTATCGCCACAGAACCCCACGGCATTTGATAAATAGTTACTATATCCTTTATCAACGATATTAGTTTTGTACCAATTATCTACAGTTGTTTTAATTGTTGACGATGTTGTGTTTGTATGGACTTCATCAAATGTTGTGCCATCAGGATTTCCATACATATATCCGACATAAGTAGGATCATTGTGTTTACTATTAAATTGATATGTTCTATTATTAATTGACTGATTAACTCCAGAAGCATTCTTTACTGCTCCATCATACATTAATCTGATTGAACCATCGCCATTTATTCTTACTATTTGCCAGTAGAATCCAGCAAAGGAAACAATATTATTTTTAACATTACCACGATAATAGTAAGTTGTACCATAATCATCTGTAGCTTGATATAATCCTTTATCAGATTTATCGGTTTCCAACTCAGTTTCCGTTAAAGTAATTGCACTCAAATTATAAGTTATACTATCATAAGTAACATTGTTCCACTTTGCCGTACCTGTTGTCTTTATAGCACCAGTTACTTGATAAATTGTTATATCACCCCAACCACGGGTAACATACATTTTTTTATTATTTTGATTATAAGACATATATTCAGTTTGAAAATAATACTTAGTATCACCACTAAAGTCGACTTCAGTCGGATCAACATATACAGGATTTGCTAATGAATATCTTCCAGTTGAACTGTTAAAAGTCTTAGTTGTAAATAAAACTATTTTAGTCTCATTAATATCCAAATTACTCATCTGGTCATCGCTTTTAATTGCACTTTCAGCTGGTTTTATAACTTCTTTGTTTGTACTTTTCCCAACTTTCTCTACCCATTTAATAACTGGTGCAGTCTGACTTAAATCAGGTTCTCCCTTTGCCCTTATTTTACTTATGGCATCTGCTGGAGTAGTTTGATACTCATTAGCTAAGATAGCATCATGTAGGGTATCATAACCAGCATCTTTAGGATTCCAACTACTAGGTGTTGCTGATATAACCATTTTGGATTTAAATAGTTTATTCATAGATTCCATATCTTCAACATCTTTATCCATCCAAAATCTAACTGTATAATCTATTGAATCATTATAGGCTAAAGTCCCTTTAGCTAATATTCTTGATTCCGTACTACCTGTTATTACAGTATTAGTAGATTCATAATTAGTAAGTAACTTAATTTGTTCATTATTAACCATTACATCTAAATACTTACTATTTAAAGTAGTACCTTCTAACATTTCCATATTAACAGTATATCCTGCTAACATATCACAAGTATTAGTTATCGTAAAAGAATAAGGTGTTAATTTCCTGCCCTCTTCATCACTTATTGGATACATATTATCTAAGTTAATAGCATTCTTTTCATTAGTAAATTCTAAATTAAAACATTTACTTCCCACTATATTATTATTTTCTTGGACTTTATTTAATAAATAATAACCATAACTAAATCCTATTGCTAAAACTAATATCAATATTAAGCCTATTAGTAAAAAATTATTCTTTTTCTTTGCCATTATAATCAATACCTTTACTACCTTTATTATTACCAATTTTCTAAAATAATTACCTAAATATGTGCGTTTGGAACTCAAAATAACGCAATTTCGGTTTCATAGAGTATCTAACTCTATGAAA
>CAKOMC010000033.1 GCA_934096535.1 uncultured Bacilli bacterium
ATATCAGAAATATAACCAGACAATAAATATAAATTTCCAGAAACACTGGCTATATGTGTAGCACCGCCACCTTTAAGTGAACTACTTACATTTGGCAAATAATTATTATAAGCTCCACTTGCTCCACTACCGCCAACATTAATAAAAATTTCACTATCGGCAGTTAACTTAATATTTCCATTGGAGTAACCGCCATAACCTCCCTGACCGTTCAAGCTAGCATTACCTTGGGCTCCCCATGTTTCTAATTTATATGTCCCAGAAACTGGTGCAATAAAGGTTTGTTCTCCTCCGGTATAATCAAAATCAAATACAGTATCACCAGTATAATTTATGGGTTTACCTACTACTACTATTTTAGATTTAAAAGTTTTAATATCATTATTTAAATCTTCTAAAGTAGTATTATAATCTAGCCATAATCTTAGAGAATAATCTTTGCTTTCCTGAGATTTTAAGATACCTGTAGTTAATTTTCTACTTTCTATACTACTAGTATTTACTTTATCCGTAGAATCATAATTACTAAGTAAATTTATATTACCTTCAAACATTACATCAATAAATTTACTAGATAAGGTACTACTATTTAATACTTCTAAATTAATATTATATTGAGCGGTTATATCACAAGTATTAGTAATAGTAAAAGTATAAGGAGTTAAACTTTTACCCTTATCATTACTTATCGGATAAGCATTATCTAAAGATATATTATTTTCTTTATTAGTTATAGATAAATCAAAACATTTGGATTCAGCTAAATTAGTAGTATCCTGACTAACTGATATATTCCACATAGAATAAGATACCCCTATTCCCAACAATATTATTAATCCTAAACTTATACTTATAAAAATTACACTTTTCTTCATTTCTAAACTCCTTTTTACCATAATTTAGGCTTCATAGAGTTTAATACTCTATGAAAATACCCCCTCAAAGCCAGTATCTACCTAGTACTTTTTAAAATTGACTACAAATTTTGACTAGAAATAAAATATTTAATTTGACTATAATAATATTAAATAAAGCCTATAAACACTGGCTTTAAGCAATTATTAACTGACTATAAAATTGACTACAATAAGAATAAATTTTTGATAGAAAAAGTACATATTATGTGTTATAGTTAATATATAAGTTAAAATAGCATACCAAAAATAAGCTTTCATAGAGTATTAAACTCTATGAAAAAGATAATATCTTATTAAATTAAACATTACTTAATCCTATATTTATAAATAATACTCTTCTGGGAGGGAGGGTGGGAAGAAATAATAAGACCAATAAACCAACCCTAAAAATAATCTTTTGAAAATAAATTGTAAGAATACTTTTTTTATAGTATAATTTTATTAGTTAGAATAAAGGATTGGTAATATGGATACAAATAATAAAACAAACACCGTTGTTGATATTGGTGATGATGGAAAATTAAGCTTTACGCAAGAAGAAGCTACTAGTAAAATTAATAATGTTTTTACCGAATTTGAATATGATAAAATCCCCGTTGTCGATTTAGTTAATAAAATGATTAATGATGCGGTTGAAAAAAGAGCTTCCGATGTACACTTTGACCCTACTCCTGATATTTTAAATGTCCGTATTCGTGTCGATGGTGATTTAATTTTATATGCTAAAGTACCAGCTAGTGTTAAAAAGAATTTAACAACTCGTATAAAAATTATTTCAGGTATGAATATTACAGAAACTCGTCTTCCTCAAGATGGAGCGATTAAAATGACCCATAATGACTCCCCTCTTGATATGCGTGTTTCAGCCCTTCCTATTGTTGATGGGGAAAAGATTGTTATCCGTATTTTAGACTATTCAAGAAGTCTTGCTGGTCTTGATACTATTGGTTTATCTAAGATTAATTATGATAAGGTTTTGCGCATGATTAATGTCCCAAACGGTATTATTTTGGTTACTGGTGCTACTGGTTCTGGTAAATCAACTACTGTATATTCTATGTTACAAAAACTAAATCGCGTTGATACTAATATTATTACGGTTGAAGATCCCGTTGAAATGAAAATGCCTGGTTTAAATCAGGTTCAAGTTATGAGTGAAATTGGTCTTACTTTTGCAGCCGCTTTGCGTAGTATCTTGCGTCAAGACCCCGATGTTATAATGATCGGAGAAATTCGTGATGATGAAACGGCGCGTATTGCTGTTCGTGCCTCTATTACTGGTCACTTAGTTTTATCTACTCTCCACACTAACAATGCCTTAAATACTATTGAGCGTTTATTAGATATGGATGTTGAGCGTTACCTTTTGGGTTCGGCTCTTACTGGCGTTATTGCTCAAAGACTTGCAAAAAAATTATGTCCTAAATGTCGGAAAGCTCGCCCTGTTACGGAATATGAAAAAACTGTTTTTAAATTGGCTCTAGGTCTCGATGTTAAAGAAGTTTATGAAGCTGTTGGTTGTAAACATTGTATCAATGGTTTTATTGGTCGTATTGCTATCCATGAAGTCTTAATGTTAAACCAAGATGTCAGAGACGCCATTGTTAATAATGCTTCTAAAGAACACTTACGCAAAATGGTTTATGATAAAGGTCATACTGTTACTCTTCTTCAAGATGGTTTAGAAAAAGTTGTCAGTGGCGATACAACCTTTGATGAAATTGTCCAAATTATTGATGTTGAATCCGATTTCGGCGATGATGAACAAGAATTAAAAGATGCCTTACTGGGTAAAACTAAGAAAAAAGAAGAAGAAGATGCTAATGTTTTAAATAATATTACTGGTGATTTAACTGAGGTTTTAGGAGTAGAAGAAGCAAGTCCTAATAATGAGGAAAGTAAAAATTCCGAAGAAATCTTAAGTCTTAATAGTAATAATAGTTTAAATAATCAAAATACTAATACAGAAGAATTAAATATAACTCCTAATACTAAAAGTTCTTCTGAAGAATTACTTACTAATCCAGATATAAATAATCAAACCGTTAATAATAATATAACTACTCCAAGTAATGACTTACCTACTTTGGAAAATATAAATATAGAAAACAAAAAAACTGACTACGATATTTTGTAATCAGTTTTTTTACTCATAAGTTAGATAAAATTTTAAATATTATTAAAGTCTAATCCTTCTTCTAAAGCAATATCTTTAAATTCAATTTTAAACTTTTCGATATCTTTTCTTAGGGAGTCTTCATAAACACTTTTGGTATTACAAATTGCCTCATAAATATGTTTTAGTCTTACTTCTTTGGTATTATCAAATAAAGCATAACTAAAGGCATTAGAAACAATAGCTAAACAAATATCGGGATATCTTGAAGAAATCTCATAGATTCTTTTATATTCATCGGTCATATCGACAATAAAAGCAAATATCTTTTCTTTAATAAAATCTGTATAAGGCAATACTAAATGCATTTGTTTTTCAATCTTAGGTAGTGTCCCCATTAATATTTTAATAGTAGTTTCTCTATCGGCTTCTTTAACATCAACTTTTTGAAATCTTCTTAAGAAGGCTCTATCTCTTATAATATATTGTTCGTATTCTTCGGTAGTAGTAGCCCCAATCATCTTTATTTCGCCACGGTCAAGACCAGCTTTAAAAATGTTAGCTAAATCCATTCCAGATTCACTGTTGTTTCCCTTAATAAGTAAATGAGTCTCATCAATAAAGACAATTGTCTTTTCTCTTTTTGCCAGTTCTTTCACTAAAACATCGACTCTCGTTTCTTTTTGACCCGCGATTTCATAGTCGCCAATAATAGATGAAGCATTTAGTTTAAATAACTCATAGCCAAATAACGCATTAGGAACCATGTTATTTTTAATACGATAAGCAAGTCCTTCAACAATAGCCGTTTTACCAATACCAGCCTTACCTACTAATAAAGGCGACTTTTCAGGGGTTAAAAGAATTAAAATCATTTGTTTAATTTCTTCTTCTCTACCAATAGCAGGATCTGTTATATAATCTCGTTCTACTAAATTCTCGGCATATCTTTCTAAAAAGCTTATATTTTTTTCTTCCATAATTAATTCACCAAAAATATTATACCGGAAAACTAGTATCTAGACAATCATAAATAATTCTGCTAAAATAAAAATTCCTAAAAGGAGATGATTATTTTGGATATTAAGATTAATCATATTGATTATGGTGCCATGAAACTTGTTATCGAAAGCCGTACAACTGATAATATTAATTATGAAGTTAAAATTATTGATATTACTCCTCGTCGTGATAGCAAAATATCAGATAATACTGTAGCTATTTTAAAATTTAATGCTTTAAATCCTGATAGTTTAAAAATCACTACTCGTTCTAAGGCTTATTCTAAAGACATGGGTACTGATATAATTAGAACTTCTCTTTATCGTACTTTTCCTAATACTAATATCAATAAGACTAATAATGAACTTACCACATCGCTTGAAAAAAATAATTACTTAGTTTTAAGTCGCTCAAGAAATGACAAAAATAAGCCAAAAGTTAGTTCAAAAGTTATCAGCGCGTAAATTTGTAACTATAGTGCGAAAAAAAGTTAAAAACTAGTTAATTTTATATTGACTTATTATCTCATCTGGGATACAATTAACTAGTAATTGATGCCTGATTAGCTCAGTCGGTAGAGCGCACGGCTGTTAACCGTTAGGTCGTAGGTTCGAGTCCTACATCAGGCGCCATTTATGTTAATTACAGTCTTCTAGACTGTTTTTTTATTGTAAACCCAATCTTTCTCCATATAATAATATTCTATTCTAAGCTTTATAAAAATGGTGAATTAAAACTCACCATTTTTTTCTTACAATAATTTCTTCTTTCTAAAACAAAATTTATTCTTATTATATAGATATATTATTTATATAATCATGATTCAATAAATTAAAACATATAGCATTACATCTTTTATCTAAGAATGCCACAAATTCTTCCCCTAGAATAGTATTTAAAGTTGAAAACAACTTATTATTAGGATCAGTTAACTTAATGTCCATATAATTAGCAATTATTTCCTCAAATTGCCTAACTTCTGAATTTTGATAATAACTTTCACCGTGTCCAGCAGTCATTTTAGGAGCTCGTTCAACATTAATATTGCTATCTTTAATATCCATAATCCCACCATCAAGGGCTTTTCCACTGTAAATGGCATCTATTATATCTTCAATCTTATATACTGTACTAGATATCTTTGTAGAAGAACGATTAATTGTCTTAGAATTTGATTTCAATGAATAACTATTAATATCACCATCTTCTTTAGTTTGAATAAAATTCTGAACTAATTCATCTAATTCTATCTCTTTACAAATTTTCAAAAGTTCCATAATTAAACTCGTACTATGATTATCAGTTAAAAAAGCTCTTTTAAAAGTATAATACTCATCAGGAACATCCCCATTACTATAATTAAAAGATAACAAATGGGTAAATTCATGAAATAAATCATATGGATTCTTTAAATAAACCGTATTAGAAGATGCTAAATAATATGAAGAAGATATACCACTATTATAAACCAATTGAATTGTAGGATTAGCCATTTTAAAAAAATATATTGCCGAAAAAAAGCCATCTGCCATATCTCTATTTTTACTAATAGCAAAATTATAAGCATCAGTAAGAACCTTTTTCTCCATTTCTCCCGAAAATAAATTTAACAAATCATTAATATTAGCCATACAAAAAACCTTCCTTATCTTTTATATTTTTCGAACCCCAGATAAAACTGAGTTGGAGCATCACAAGTAAAAGTCATTTCTTTATTTGTCAAAGGATGCTTAATTACTAATCTATTAGCATGTAACCCCAAACGACTTAAAGAGTTAATTCTAGCTTCATACTTTTTATCTCCAACAATCGGATTGCCAATGTAAGCAAGACTTGCCCTAATCTGATTTTTTCTTCCCGTTTTAATTCTTACCTTTATTAGACTTTGGGTCTTATTAGTATCTAATACTTCATACTCTGTAACACTTGATAAACCTTTATCACTAACATAAACCCGGTGAGTTTTATCTTCTTGCAAGTAAAATCTTAGAGTATCTTTTGATTTCGGTAATTTACCTTCGACTACAGCAATATATTCTCTTGTATACCTTAACCAGTTATTTTGTAACATTTCTTTTAACTTTGGATTTTTAGCAAATAAAACAAGTCCCGATGTATCTTTATCTAATCTATGCACTACAAATACTTTTTGATTTTTCTTATGTAAATACTCTCTTACTTCATGATACAAAGTACGCATTTCTTCTTTATCAGTGGCAACTGTAAGTAATTTTGCTGGTTTATTTACAACTAATATCTCTTTATCTTCATATATAATATTTAACTTTTTCATTTAATCTAATTCTCCTAAATCTTTAAGATAAGTCTCGTATTCATCTAAAGCTGCAAATATCTCACTAGCACTTTTACAACTACAAATCTTATTTTTCATTTCTTTACTCTTAGGCATTCCTTTTAAATAATATAGAATATGACTTCTAATCTCTATGGAAGCACTTATTTCGTTAGTATCTTCACATAATAACTTATAATGATAACGCATCATATCAATTTTTTCTTTATTTGGTACTTTTTCGGGTTCTAAACCTTTTTCTAAGTAATTAACACAATCTCTTATTAACCATGGATTACCTAAAAGACCCCTACCAATCATTACGGCATCACAACCTGTTTCCTCTAACATTTTCTTAGCAAGATAACAATCAGTTACATCACCATTACCAATGACCGGAATAGATACGGATTCTTTGACTTTTTTAATAATGTTCCAATCAGCTTTGCCAGAATAACCTTGGGACCTCGTCCTTGCATGAATAGCAATCGCCTTGGCTCCGGCTTCTTCACAGACTTTAGCTACTTCCACAGCATTAATATGTTCGCTATCCCAACCCGCTCTAATTTTAACGGTTACAGGTACTTTAACCGCCTTCACCACGCTAGATACTATTTTTCTGATTTTTTCTGGGTCTTTTAAAAGAGCACTACCAGCTTGATTTTTAATAGCTACTTTAGGAACCGGACACCCCATATTAATATCAATAATATCAGGGTGTTGTATTTTTTCTACTAACTTAGCGGCTTCTACAAACGATTCTTCATCACTTCCAAATATTTGTTGACTAATAGGTCTTTCTAACTCATCCATTTTAAGTAAATCTAGGGTTTTCTTACTTTGATAACACAAAGCCTTATCGCTTACCATTTCCGCATAGATTAAACCGGCGCCCATATTCTTTAAAATTTTCCGATAAGAAGTATTCGTAACTCCCGCCATTGGGGCCACTACAACCTTATTTTTAATATAAACATTTCCTATATTCATTTTTTCACCCAATTTCTTTAACGACTTAAATAAGTACATTCATTATAGCACACCCAAAACTAACTACCAAGAAAAAAAGAGTCTTAATGTTTAAAAACTCTCTTTAATCTTTTTTCTTAAATTTAATTTCTACTGTATCATTTTGTTTAAGTAAAAATCCATTCGCATCATCAGTATCTAAGTGAATTTCTAAATATCCATCACTACTAGTTTTAAAAAAAGCCTCAATTAAACCTTTCTTTTCACCATCGATAATCACCCCAACGGGCTCATCATCAGCAACACCCCACTCTTTAGCAAGGGCATCCGATATATGAATATGACGATTAGCAATTATTCCACAAGGAAGAGTAATCTTATCTTTAGGGCCAATTATTTCTAGTTCGCTAGCGCCGTCTAAATGTCCACTTTTTCGAACCGGAGGATTTATTCCTAACTTATAAGCATCAGTTTTTGATACTTCTACTTGATTATAGGAGCGAAAAGGTCCTAAGACTCTAACCTTTTCAATTGATCCCTTTGGTCCCTTAATAATTACCGTTTCTTCGGCTGCAAATTGTCTTGGTTGATTTAAAGCTCTCTTAAAAGTTAATTCACTCTTACCAAATAACTTCTCATATACTTCTTTTGTTAAATGACAATGTCTATTAGACACTCCTACACTTATCTTCATAATACCTACTTTCTTAACACTAAAATTATATCGCATCTAAATAAGAATAACAATAAGTAAACAAATTAGTTGACGCTATAATTTAATATCCATTTTAATATTAAGAAAATTAATAAGACTATTTATCTTTTTAATATTTACCCCTACTTTAGATATTAATAAAGCCTGATTATAAGGTAGTATTAAGACTAATAAATTAGGTGTTTCTTTAATACTTTTAATAAGACTATAACTATATTCTAAATGATTATTGCCTTCTTCTATAATAATATTATCTTTAAAATATAATCGGGACTTAGTATAATTTTCTAAATAAGTTTTATTAATTAAAAAATAAAGTTTTACATTAATAAGAGGAAGACTAAAAAAAATAAAAATATTTATTATGCTTAATCCAATTGTTAAAAAGTCCCTATTATATATTCCTAAAATAAACTCTATTAAAGATAAAATACTTCCTAATATAAGAAGATTCTTATATCTTACTTTATAAGCATATTCTTTATATAAGTTGGGTGTTATTGTATACTCTAATTTCATAAACTACTCACTTTCAAAAATATTATAGCATACTAACTTTGGTTTATATACTTTTCTATTAGTTTCTTATTATTATTTAATCTTTCATTATCTTTATCTAATTCTAAAGCCTTATTTATATATCTTAAAGAACTTCGATATTTACCATTATTAAAGCAAACCACGGCTAAGATATCATATATATTTAAATCTGTAGTAAATGCTTCGTTTATATAAGTTTTAGGATGTTTCTTTATTTTTAAAGCCTCTAAACATAGTTTTTCTGTTTCTTTATATTTTTTTAATTCATATGTAATTAAGGCTTTTTCCATATAAGGATCTCTAAGATAAGGACTTTCTTTTATAGCCATATTTGCCCACATTAAAGCCTCTTTAGGACGATTTAACTTCATATAACATCTAGCAATAAAACGCATGGAGGCACATCTTTCGTCTTTCCAGGTAGCACTTTTTAAATTTAAATGTTTTTCTAAAGCAGTAATGGCTTCTTCATACTTTTCATAATACATATATTCTCTTCCTAAGTAATGCATATTACGGTCATTTTCCGGATTTTCTTTTATCGCAAGTTCTAATAAAGGTAAGTAAGAACTTCGGCTTTTCGTACTATCAGGATAATGATTAACTATTATTTTTTCAGTATATAAATATTTTTCTTCCCCCTTATATTTTAATATTTCATGAACTGGATTAACCCAAGTAAAACCTTTTCTCGCATGAATTTTTTCGCCATAAAAGCTTATTATGGGATTATTATTCTTATCTAATGACCAGTTATAAACATATCTAATTCTCGTTAAACCATCCTTCCAAAGGGCTTGTACTACCTCATACCAACCGCTTACTAAAACTTCATCTAAATCTAGACAAACACAGACATCATAATCATCAGGTATCATTTCTAAAGATTTATTGCGGGCTACATCAAAACGCCATGGTTTTATTATTTCTTGTTTAACTGTAACCCCTAAAGACTTTAATAAGTTAACAGAGTTATCAGTAGAACCTGTATCTAAAACATATATTCCATCCGCCCTCTTTACCGAATCATACCATCTTTTTATAAACTTTTCTTCATTCTTACAAATAGCATATACACATATTTTCAAATATTATCACCTATTAATTATATTAATAGCAAGATAAAAAAAGAATTAAATGATATTTAAATAGTTAATTACTATTTACATCATTATAATTCCATATGTTAAGTAAGTTTTTTCTTTCTTCTATATTAGATTCATTAAAATAAAGTATTGCTAAAAAATCCTTACATTCACTAGATATATCCATTTCTTTAAAATTTTTACCATTTTCAAAAGCAAAATCTTTATTACTTAAAGCTGCTAAATCCTTTAAATTATTTATAAAATCCCACGAAAGTTTCTTTAAATAATTTTTATCTATATAAGGTAAAAGCATTAAAATTTCTTTTGCTAAATCACAATCTTTTACTGTCATTTTTATTAATTACCCTTTCTTTTAAAGTTACTATCCAATTATATATTTTTTGCATCTTACTTCTCGTTCTTGAAGAAGCATTCTCTTTTAAATCTTCTTCTGTAACCTTACTAATTTCTTCTTGTTCTTCTAATCTATTTGCCTTATATTTTTCATACTCTCCAGCGTTAAATTGGCAACCCATAAAATCATCAAACCAAAAGTATTTGGTATCTATATTTGATAAACCTAATACTTGAATATTCGTATCACTAAATAAAACTTTAGCATAATCAACCTTATCTTTTGGAACCAAAACACACTTTATTGTCCCTAATGGTAATTCATCTCGAATTCCGATTTCCGAAACATCTGAACTGACTGGACAAGTTTTTATATTATCTTCTACCATTTTTTCATCAGAAGTACAAATAATAGCAGAAAAAGATTTAGGATCAATTTGCATATAGTTCCAAGCAATATCGAAAACATCGGTAACACTTATAAAACTTCTTTTACCTTTTATCCTACTCCATGCCTCACCAGAACGCACTTCCCTTTTTGACTCGATAATTTTATCAACACTTTGCAAACCATATTTAGCTATACCTGCTAACGCATTAGCATTAGTACCATGAAAAATATTAATATGATTTTCTTTAAGATACTCATATGTATCTCTATCATTAACTAGTAAATAGGCCATTGAAATTCTTCTTTGGGCCTCAATTCTAGGATTATCCTTGCGTAAAAAATGAGCGCCTAAACCATTATTTCCTATTTTTCCTTCTTTTAATATTTTATTAAGTTCATTCTTCATACTATCATCTTGAGCAAAATCATAAAAAGAAGTAATAACATCATTATTAAACCATTTTTTTACATCTTCATAAGCATAATCCATTAATCTAATCACTACTCTCTCTATTTTAAGATTATCTTAAATAATATAAAAAGTCAATAATCTATAAAAACTAGATAGTGTTTCCAAAGCGTGGAGATTTCAAAGACAAATGCTTATAAATAAATAAAAAGAGCAAAAACCTTAAATTTGCTTTATAATTGAGTTATCGAAATACAATAGAAAGCAGGTTTTCACTCATGAAAATTATACCATTAATCGATGAAATTTATAATAAATTTTGCAATGTTTTTCAAAAAAGTTTAACTCCACTCAATATTGAATCTAATATTAGAGATGTTGACGACAATTTCACTATAAAACTATACGAAAATTTTTTGAACTTTTTTGATGAACAATTCAAGAACAGCAAAGTTAGAAAAGCTAATTATTGCGTCAAAGAAACAAGGCAAAGAACTTTAATTACTTCTATCGGTTCTATTACCGTTAACAGTACTTCCTATTAAAAGTAAACAAGATAAGCATTATATGTCCCTCTTAGAGATGTTCTTCATTTGAATTCTTATCAAAGACTTACCAACAAAGCAGAATATTAACTTATTAAGTATACCATGGATGAAAACATGAGCTAGTCTACTAAGCACGCGTTAAGAAACACTATCTATTGCAATGTTAAAAAATTATGTTATAATAGCAGCACATTTGAAAAGGGGCAATAATTATGAAAGAATTTAAAAGAATTTTTGAAGATTTAGGATATACATTCCAAAGTGCTGATGTTTTAGAAGATATTTATTTATTTTATAAATATTATAGTAATAGTGCCAATAAAGGAGTTTCAGCTATTTTATTAGAAGGAGACCCTGGTTGTGGTAAAACATTCTTGTCAGAAACTTTTGCTAAGTTTCTAGGTGACGATACAGAATATATTTACACCCAATGTGTAGAAGAAACTAATAGTGATAGATTGATTGCTACTTACAATGTTCCGGCTATTGTCAAAGGAGATGCTGAAAAATCAGTTGCAGAAGGTATTTTGACAAAGGCAATTAATTTAGCAAACAGTGGTAAGAAAGTTGTTTTAACTATCGATGAGTTGGATAAAGCTCGTGAAGTATTAGATTCCTATTTCTTAGACTTTTTACAAAATGGTAAAATTGAAACTTCTAATAATGAGATTTTATCTTTAACAAATGACGGTCGCAAAAATTTATATGTTATTTTAGCTAAAAATAACGAGCGTAATTTACTAGATGCTTTATTAAGAAGATGTTCAGTTATTAAACTGCCACCAATGCCACCAGTTTTAGCTTATAAGACTCTGCTTAAAAGATTTGAAAATATTGAACATGATCCTAAATTTTTAAAATTTGTTTCTAAGGTATACGAAGCAATTTATAACGAGCAAATGGATAGCAACGAAGAATTATTATCCCGTTTACCTGCTTTACAAGAACTAATTACTGCTATTACTAGCGACTACGAATTATATGCAAATGGTGTTAGTAGTACTAGAAGAATTAATAGTTTGGTAAGAAAACTTGGTAAAGATGATGATAGTAGACAAGCAATAACTGATATTTTAATAAGTAAGTTTAAATATCAAAATCAACCTAGTAATTATTCTAATGAACCGATTGATTTCGATTTGGATAGTCCTAGTGATTATATGAGCGAACCAGAAAATGATATGAGTAGTAATAGTGAGGCAGAGGAAAGTCTTATTGAAAAATATATCGAAAAGAAAGAAAATGGGGATTTTATTTTTGATGAAGACGATGTTGATGACCCAATGCGTGAAATTGCTAACATCTTAGATAATATGAAAGATGATAAAACTTTAGATTTTATAAGCCCAGAAAATAAAGAAAAAATAGTAGAATTAGGTATTATCACCCATAAAAATCCAGAGGCTATTCGTGCCTTATTTAAAAGAATAAAATTAGAAGGCAATCCTAATAGTAAATTTGGCTTTTTATATCATGAAAGCGATAATTTCATTAGTTTAGTAAAATATAAAGATACTTTGATATTAGTTGCCAATAAAGAATATATATCACCTAAACTATTTATGTGCGCGATGAAAAATATATTTGCTTGCCTTTATAAATGGCAAGATGAAAATTCAAAACTTATAATGGGTAGTAAAAATGATGAGGCTTTTTACTATGAAATGGATGAAAAAAATTTCAACTTAACAGCACTCAATGCCAAAATTCTATCTAATGTGCCTACTGCTACTCTAGATAAGATGCAAACTAGCAATGGGCTTCATGTTTATCAAGCTCCTAATCTTCAAATAACTTACGATGATACTTTAGACATTAATTATTTTCATTATGTTCAAAGATTTAAATCAGAGCCAATCCTAGAAGTTCTTAAAAAAATATGCTTTTTCAATCCAGAACTTGCTCTACCAGTAACATCTATTCTCGCAAGAGAATATAATCAGGGTGATAATGACTTGTATAGTTATTACTCAGATTTTATACAAAAATGTTATGAATGGAAAAGATATGAATTAGAAGGCTGGCATGTTACTATTGATGAATTTACACCGATGAAATTAAAAATAAAAATACCAACAGATAATATGTATAACCCTTATGAAATTGTCGAAATAGAATGTGTTCTTAAATGGATAGAAGAAAAAGATGAAGCCAATAAGACTTTGCATGTATATCCAAAATATACCGTTAAAGGTAATTACTTATTCTACACAAATGCCAATGATTTTTTCCTTGACCCTGAGTTTAAAAGACTTAATCCTATGCAAAAAGAAATCGTCACTTTTGCTAGAAGTATTATAGGTAATTTTGTATTATTTCCTCAGTTACAATACACTAATCAACATATTCTTAATAATTGTCATCCTGTTTTAGGAATTGTTGCTAATGGCACCATTGATAGATTTGAAGTTACTGGTTGTGGAGCCGTTATAACAAAAGAAAAAGAATTTGCTGATTACTATAACTCTATTGCCGAAGCGAAAGCTGTTGTTTCTTCAGAAAAAGTTTTAAAAAGGACTTTAAAATAATGGATAAAAATTTTAATTTAGATGAATTATTAGATTATGGCGAGGAATATTACTACCCAGAGCTAATTAGTAGTGATTATTTTATACCTGATAAAAGAAGAAAAAATAATATGCAAAGGCAAATGGCTAATCAACAAAATAGTTCTAATTCAAATGGTAATAATAGTAATAATAGCTCAAATTCTGGAAGGAATGCAAATCAAGCTAGTGGTCAGAATAATAATAAAGAAGAATCTAATGAAGATAGTAATGATAATGCAAGTGAAAATGATAATTCACAAAACAGTAGCCAAGACAGTGAAACTTCTAATACTCAACAGGATTTTCAGGATACAGAACAACAAAGTGAAGATATTCAAGACGAAATTAAGAATAAAGAAAGTACATCAGACGATAAAGAAAATACATCAGAAAAATTTCAACAGTCGCAAGAAAATCATGATATAGATGATGCTTCTGATGATTCTTTTCAAAATGAGCAAGATATAAATCAAAAAGAAAATAAAACTGATTCTTTGAAAAATAAAGAAGAACACTCCCAAAGTCAAGGCGAAGATAGCCAAAATTCACCAGAAAACCCATTAGACATTCCAGGTACCTCAAGTAATGAAAACAATTCAGTTTCTAATGGCGGAAGTGAAGCAAAAAGTCAAAATTTGGAAAATGCTGATAGCAAAGCTGGGTCTACTAATAGTGAGCAGCAAGTTCAAGATGAACAAGACCAAAGTACTAGTGAATCTAATTCTTCAAGTTCACAAAGCGATAAGCAAGAAAGCCTTGATAATCCAGAACAAAGTCAGGATAATTCTACCGCATCGCAATCTAGCGAACATGCTGATGAACAACAAGATGAAAAGAAAGAAAATTTTAGCAATTCCAGTAGCAGTTCTGAAAGTCAATCTCAAGATAAAAAACAAGATGCTAGTGAAAATAATGATGATAATTCTAAAAAACAAAACGAAGAGAAAAAGGAACAAAGGGAAAATAATGGTGAATCTAATTCTTCAAGTTCACAAAGCGATAAGCAAGAAAGCCTTGATAATCCAGAACAAAGTCAAGATAGCTCTTCTATATCGCAATTTAGCGAACATGCTGATGAACAACAAGATGAAAGGAAAGAAAATTCAAGCAATTCCAATAGCAGTTCTGAAAGTCAATCTCAAGATAAAAAACAAGATGCTAGTGAAAATAATGATGATAATTCTAAAAAACAAAACGAAGAGAAAAAGGAACAAAGGGAAAATAATGGTGAATCCAACTCTTCAAATTCACAAAGCGATAAGCAAGAAAGTTTAGATAATCAAGAACAAAGTCAAGATAGCTCTTCTACATCGCAATCTAGCGAACATGCTGATGAACAACAAGATGAAAAGAAAGAAAATTCAAGCAATTCCAGTAACAGTTCTGAAAGTCAACCTCAAGATAAAGAACAAACTAATGAGCCCAAAAATACTGATAATCAAAATAATAATCAAACAGATATTTCTGATGAAGAAAAAGCTAAACAGCAAACTGAAAAACCCGAAAAAGAAATATCAGAAACTCAAGATGATAAAGAAAACAGCCAAAGGCAAAATGATTTTAACGCCAAAAAAACAGCAACTCAAGATAAACAA
>CAKOMC010000034.1 GCA_934096535.1 uncultured Bacilli bacterium
GTTAATTATCTATATTAATGATAATGAAATTCAAATTATTAAAGATAAAATAATTACTTTTACTTCTCCTAGTATAAATAATAGTAATATTATAGAAGAAACTATATTTCTAAAAGATTTTAAAAAATTCTTAAAAGACCATAAATTAATATCTTCAATAATTTATTATCCAATTAATGTTTATTTAAATTATCAAGTATTACCTAAAGATATAGTTTATTATAATTACTTATTTGATAAACTAAATCTTACTTTAAATAAAGTTTTATCTATAAATGATTTATTAGATAAAGATAAAAAGTATTTACTCTATAATAATAATTCTCTTTATTATATAGATAGTAATAGTACTTTTAATATAGATATTAATGGTTTAAATTATTACTTAGATAATATTCCTAAGTTATATATCTTTGGTAATAAAGAGTTTAAAGTTAATAATAAACATATAATATTTAGTAATTATTCTACTTATATTGCTTGTTTAATAAAAAATTCACAAGATGACTTGTGAATTTTTAAAATGTCCATATAAATGTCCATATAAAAGTACGGTGAATACTGGCTTTGAAGGCTATATGTCCATATAAATGTCCATATAAAATTTTCTCGATTATCTTACTTAAATCTTACATAAATCTTGCTTAAAATAAAACTTATTCTACCACATAAGGGTCATTAATAGTGCCTATTCCGCCAGAAATTTTTACCTCGGCTTTTAAATTAATAACAGGTCTTACGGCGTATCCAGTATTTACTTTTCCCCAGTTATGAATAAAACCCTCTATTGCTGTAAAGATATGAGCATCTGTACTTGAATTAGCAAAAAATATAGGAGACATAGTCCAATATATATCATCAGAGTATGTATATACCAATTTATTCATAGTTGTATTTTTAATAAGACCACTAAACATTAATTCATCAGCAGTTATTAATCCAACGGAGTAAGTTAAGGCATTATTCCCAATTACACTATCTTGTGTAGTAAATAAATCATTATCTTTATTTGGACATTTTAGGGAAGGGGTAGCGTTTTCGTAGATTCTTTGATATGCCCCAAAAGTAGTTTGCTCCTTTCCGTAACCTTTTCCACTTGCCATGTTCCTATCGTTGCAAAATCCACTATCAGAAATTATGGTTTCAAAACCACCATTTATGATGATATTTTTAAACCAAGTATCAAGAATTTGTTTAATATAAGAATCATTTAGATTTTTATGCGTATCATTGTAATTATTTGAATCAATATTGCCATACATATAACCGACATAAGCGTTATCGTTATATGACTTGTTGAAAGAACCTAAAGCTATGTATTGTTTATTATTACTATAACCGTTTTTGTTAGGACTAGAACTGTCATAAATTAATCTAATTGCGCCGTCGCCATTAACGCGAATTATTCTCCAGTAGAACCCAGCAAAATAAACATAATTATTAGTCACGCTACCGCGATAATAATAACTTGTGCCATGATCATCTTCACTTTTATATAGTCCCTTATCAGATTTATCACTTTCAATTATATTTTGATTCAATAAGTAACCTTTTATTGTATATGTATATGTTTCTATTCCTCTTAATTCAGATAAAACCCTAGTAGCTGAAGTTATTTTGTATATTCTTGAGCAATTTGTTGAAGATTGGTATATCCTTATTTTACTATTGTCATATATATTAATCTGATCATTTCCACACGAATAATATGTAGTATTGTTAAAATCTAGATTTATCAAGTCTAAATTTTTAGCATCTTTTATATTGTATTTTCCTGTATTATCATTAAATTCATAACCAGTGCCAACTAATGGTAAAATATTTTCTTCATTTATTGATGGGGCGTTTTCATTTCCTAATATTTTTGATGTTGGAAGTTTAAAATTAATACTAGAAATAGTATTACTTTCATTAATTTTATATACTGATATAGGGGCAGGATTATTAAAATCAGGTGTCCCCTTTGCTTCTATCTTTTTAATTGCTGCTTCTGGACTACTTTGATATTCATTGGCAAGTATCGCATCATGTAAAGTTGTATACCCTTCATCTACGGGACTCCAATTACTAGGTTGTGCTTTAACAACGATTTTTGATTTAAAAGTCTTAGTCTCGTTATCTAAATCCTCCATGGTCGTATCATAATCAATCCAAACTCTTAAAGTATAATCTTCACTATCCCCACTACCCAAAGAACCTTTAGCTAAAATATGACTTTCAATACTACCAGTATTTACCGTATCAGTTATCTCATAATCACTTAGTTTTTTAATCTCTTCATTATTAATCATCGCATTAATAAATTTACTAGATAAAGTAGTATCTTTTAAACTTTCTAAACTAACCGTATAACTAGCAAAAATATCACAAGTATTAGTTACTGTAAAACTAAACGGTGTTAATTTTTTACCTTTTTCATTAGTTATGGGATAAGCATTTTCTAAAGAAATACTGTTCTTTTGACTAGTAATTTCAACATTAAAACACTTCGTTGTTGCCGTATTAACTGTATCTTGACTGACACTTATATTCCATAAGGAATAAGAAACCCCAATTCCTAATAACAAAATAATCACCAAACTTATACTGATAAATACTACATTTCTTTTCATTAAACAATCATCTCCATTATTAACTTAAAAATATATTACTATGACATTTATGCCTTAAACTAGGACAAACTTGTCAATGCAAAATAGCACACCCCTTTGCTTTAATAAGTTAAATGGTGGTAATATGCTAAAAGAATATCGAATTAGAAAAGGCTTATCCCAAGAACAGTTAGAAAAATTAACTGATATCGATAGGAAAACTATTTTTAGAATAGAAAATGACCTTAATACACCTCTAGTAACTACTTTTGTTAAAATTACCAAAGCTTTAAATCTTACTGATCAAGAAATAATTAACGAATTAAAAAGAATAGAAAAAGATATTAATATTATGGATAAAAACAAATAAAAACTACTAAGAACCTATACTAATTCTTAGTAGCTTTTAGAATCAAAGTAAAAAAACTTAATCAATAATAAAATCTTTTAAATAATCATCACCAATGAAGTCATACTTTGCCATAAACTTTGGCACTTCCTTCTTACGAAAATCATTAACAATCTTATATTCTTCTTTTGTGATTAATTCTTTCTTATACAAACATTTATAAAATAACTCAATACTATAAATACCACTTTCATAGTTACGAACAGAAGCCCAAGTATATCTAGTCATAAAAGCATCAGGAAAATCTTTAAGAGCCTTATAACCTTCAATAGCAGGAATAATTGTTTCATCTTGAGTTAGATAAACATAGATATAGAAAACCACATTAAAGCAATATTTACGAATAATCTGTGGTTTTAGACGCCTTTTTCTTAAATAAGATTCATAATACATCATAAGTATATCATTTTTTCTTTTATTCTCTTTTAATCTTATTTTAAAATCGTCCATAAATTCTCCTATCGAATTTTATTTTATCAAAAATTATAATTCTATACAATTAGACATAACTACATTTTTAACTTAAATATAAAAAAATTCACTCTTTAAACTGTGAATTTTTAAGTCTTTCTAACTTTTCTTTTAATATGTTAATACGGTCATTTTTTAACTTTTCATCTTTATAATAACCATTATCTCCTAAAATTAAGATATCATTTTCTTTTGTCTCAAAATCTAAATCTTCTTTTTTTAAATATCTTATCTCTCTAGTTTCTAAATCTTCTAACTTAATAATATTATCAATAATCTCATCAACACTAAATTTCATAACTACCCATTCGTTTCTGTCTTAATATTTTCAAAGGAAATATCATCACCTTTTAAGTGCATAACGATAGTACCTTCTTCGTCTGTTCTATGAATAGTAACTTTATATTTATTTAGAATATCTAAAGTCTTTTTAGTTGGATGCCCATATTTATTACCTTCTCCAACCATTATAATGCCATAAGTGGGATTTACCTTTTTAATAAATTCATCACTACTTGAATATCTTGAGCCATGATGACCGACCTTTAGCACTTGACAATTTATATCTTTATCTAATAAATTCTTTTCTACATTACTTGAAGCATCACCCATAAACAAAACACAAGTGTTATTATAACTCATTTTTAATACTAAAGAAGTATCATTTAAATCACTAGTATCATTCCCAATACTTAAAACTTCAAAATTAGTATTTTCTAAAGCAAATTTATCCCCAATTTTAGGAGTCTGAAAAGTAACTTTATTTTTATCTAAGGCATCTAATACATCTTCAAAAGTCTTACTTGTACTAATGGCTTCTGGCATATAGAAACTATCTATTTTAAAATTATTAACAATATCGTCCATTCCTCCAATGTGGTCCTCATGCGCATGAGTTCCAACTACATATTTAAATCCTCTAACATTTAAAGACTGTAAATACTTAACCAAAAGTTTCCCATCAGCATTGTTACCGGCATCAATCATCATATTACTATTACCATCTTTAATATAAATGGCATCAGCTTGGCCAACATCAATAAAATATACCAAGACTTCACTTGTACTACTATTTGTATTATTGTCATAACTACTCGAAGTATTATTCGCATTAGTTGTAAAATACCCCACTAATAAAACTAATAAACCTAAACAAAAATATATTAATTCATTCCATTTTTTATTATTTTTTCTCTTTGCCATAACTACCCTACTTTCCTAACTTATTTTATCAAAATTTATTAGAATAACAAACATTTATTACCTCAAAAACACCAAATTTTCTTTAGAAAACTACATTTTGATTAGAAAAAAATCTTAAAAAACGGTATAATAAATATAAGACTTGAAAATCTATGGAGGAACAACAAATGTATAAAATTAATGAATATGTCGTCTATAAAAGAGAGGTGTGTGTTGTAAAAGACTTCAAAAAGATTAATAATCAAGACTATTATACTTTAGAAAATAAAGAAGATTCTACTTTAAGAGTAAGCATACCCGTATCACAAGAACATCAGCTATTAAGGCCCCTTGCTACTTTTGAAGAAATTACTACTACTTTGGATAATATTAATAATATTCCAACTTTAGATATTAATGAGCGTAATTTAGAAGAACAATACAAGGTCCTTTTACAAGGTACCACCATTGAAGACTTAATCAAAATTATTAAAACCACTTATATTCGTAACGAGATAAGAAAAAATAATCATAAACACTTAAGTGATAAAGATACTAATTATCAAGAATTAGCTGAACAATTCCTTTTTAATGAAATTGCTTATGCTATGAATATTAGTTACGAGGCTGCTAAAGAACTAGTCTTCAATAAATTAGTAAATATAGTTGACTTAAAATAAATTTCGCCCAAAACGCTTTTTACTTGTGATATGATAAAAATTACTTATATATAAATTTTATTAAAGAATGTTATACAGCGCTTCTAAAAGTAAAATAAGTAATAAGACCTTCTCTAAATTAATAAATTTTATATAGAAGAATAAACATACATAAATTAAAAGGAACATTATGGAAAATACAATTAGTTTATACGAAGTATATAATACAATACTAAACTTATCCCAAGAAAAAGATAATATTTATAAAGATTATGCTAAAAAATTAGCCAAAGATTTAGAACTAGAAACTATTCTTTTTAAGAAAGTTAACTTAGCCAAAAAAGAGATTAGCCTTTATATTAAAAACTATGAAGATATAGGTGATTACTATTCTTGGCAAGAATTAACTATTACGCAAAAAGAAAATGCTTTTATCTGGAAATCTACTAATAAAGAATTAAAAATTAATATCTTTAATGCTACTAATCATTTAACTCAATTATTTAACAAGTTATTTGCTATTAAGGATTATATTGCAATGCAACCCCTTAAGTTAATTGATACAACTAAATCTTGTAATATTCAAATAACCCAAGAAAGCCTTAAAATTAGGCAAACTAGTGGTAGTATTGTAGTTATTCCATTAGAATTTCAAAAAAATGTTAATGACGAGAATAAAGTCCAAATGGAAAACTTATTACAAAGTATTTATCTAAAACAAAGTGATATTCCTAAATGGCTTTTAAATAAATATACTCAATCTAATGCTATCAATGTCGATAATATTATTAAAAAACTAAAAATTGGTTTTGAAAAATTTATGTCTTAATAAATAAGAGTAACTAGAAAGTAAGTAATTCCTATTTTGGAGTTTTACTTAAATACTAAGTTTACTCTTTTTTCATATCTGACTTTGGAATTTCATACTATTAAATGGGTGCGTGTATGAACGGTTTAACAAATAAAGAAGTTATCCAAAGTCGTAATAAATACGGCAGTAATACTTTAACAAAAGTTAAAAAGAGAACTCTCTTCTCTCTTATCTTGGAGTCTTTAGGTGATCCAATCATTAAAATTCTAATTATTGTCTTAGCATTTAAGATTGTTTTTTTATTTAAGAATAATGATTGGTTTGAAACTATTGGTATTTTGATTGCCATAATTCTAGCTTCTACCATTGGTTCCTTTGCTGAATACGGTAGCGAGGAAGCCTTTAATCGTTTAGAAGCAGAAGCTAGTAAAAAGAAATGTAATGTTTTGCGAAATGGTAAACTTGAAACCATCAGCATTACCGATGTTGTAGTTGGAGATATCATTCTTCTTTCTAGTGGTAATTCTATTCCCGCTGATGGCTATATTGTTGAAGGAACAATATCGGTAAATGAAGCAAGTATCAACGGGGAAACTAAAGATAAAGAAAAGACACGGGGGGAGTATGTTTACTCTTCTACTATTTGTTATGAGGGCGAAGCTAAAATGAAAGTTGATAAAGTTGGTGATAACACTTTAATTGGTGGTCTAGCCAAAGATATTCAAATTCCGCCAACTATCAGCCCTCTAAAAACCCGACTTACTCATCTGGCTAAAATAATAAGTATCTTCGGTTATGTTGGCGCTTTAATTGTTGCTGTTGTTTATCTATTAACAACCAAGAATTTTAGTATTAACAATATTCTTTACTCCCTAACTTTAAGCATGACCGTGATTGTGGTTACTGTCCCCGAAGGTTTACCTCTTATGGTAACTTTAGTTTTATCTTCCAATATGAAAAGAATGTTAAAAGATAATGTCCTAGTGCGTAAACTCATTGGTATTGAAACCAGTGGCAATATAAATTGTCTTTTAACTGATAAGACTGGTACTTTAACCGAAGGTAATCTTAAAGTTACAACCTTTGTTACCCCATTAAATCAAAAAGTTACTGATTTTTCTTGTCTTTCTTCTAAGTTACAGATTGAAGTTGCTAATAACCTTTTTTATAATAATTCATCCTTCTTTAATGCTAATAAGGAAATAACTGGTGGTAACCAAACTGATAAAGCTATTTTAAAATATATTAACAAACCATATTCTAAGCATAAAATTCTTTCTAAAAAATTATTTGATAGTAAAGATAAATATAGTTCTGTAACTCTTGATAATGAAGTAACTTATTTTAAAGGGGCTAAAGAAGTTTTGTTAGACAAGTGTCTATATTATTTAGATAGCAGTGGTAATAAGAAAGTCCTTTTAAATAAAGAAGTAATAAGTAAGAATATTGATAATGAAGCCAAAACGGGTTCGCGTATTATTTTTTTGACTTCTAAAGACAAACACAGTACCTCACATACATATCTTGGATATCTAATTATTAAAGACACTATTCGTAAAACGACTGTTCCTTCAATTAACATTTTACATAACGCTGGTATTAATGTCATCATGATTACAGGAGATAATATTGATACGGCTACCTCAATTGCTAAAGAATCGGGTATCATAACTAGTAAAAATGATTTAGCTTTAACCAGTAAAGAATTTAATAGTTTATCGGATGAAGAAATTAATTCTCTTTATAGTCGGATAAAAGTCATTGCTAGAGCTCTACCAAAAGATAAAAGTCGTATGGTTAAAATCCTTCAAAATATGGATTTAGTAGTCGGCATGACGGGTGATGGCATAAACGATGCTGGAGCATTAAAGGCTGCTGATGTGGGGTTTGCTATGGGTTCGGGAACTGAAGTTGCTAAAGAAGCCAGTGATATTATTATTTTAGACGATAACATAAAATCGATTACTAAAGCTATTCTTTTTGGGCGAACTATTTTTAAAAGTATTCGCAAATTTATTATTTTTCAATTAACAGTTAATATTTGTGCAATGTTAATGGCTATTTTAGGGCCGATTTTCGATATTACAACCCCTGTTACAGTTATTCAGATGCTTTGGATAAATATGATTATGGACACTTTAGCCGGTATTGCCTTTGCTAGTGAGCCTCCTCTTGAAGAATATATGTTAGAATCTCCTAAAACTAAAGCTGTTCCTATTATCAATAGTTATATGTTTAAAGAAATCTTATTCACTGGTCTTTACACTTCCTTACTTGGTATTTTTTTCTTAAAATCTAACTTTATCTATAGTTTTATTCGCTATTCTAATGATTATCGTTATCTTTACACAGCTTATTTTGCTTTCTTCATCTTCTCTGCTCTTTTCAATGCCTTAAATGCTAGAACAACTCGTTTAAATATTTTAGCTAACATTAGTAAAAACCAACCATTTATCTTTATTTTTGCTGGTATCACCATTGTTCAAATTTACTTAATTTACTATGGTGGTGATTTATTTAGAACTTATGGTCTTACTGTTAAAGAACTTCTATTTGTTATTTTACTATCTTTAAGTGTTATTCCTTTTGACTGGTTAAGAAAATTATTAATTTCTAAAGATAGTAAAAAATTATAATATAAAAAAATATCTACTCACAATTGAATAGATATTTTTTGTTAATTAATACTATTTACAGGTTCACTAGATACCCAATAATAGTTACCGTTACTATTTAACTTATAAGTATGTTTAAAACTCTTCATGTATTTTAGTATATCATTAACTTCAATACTATAATTACCATCATCAGTTTCTTTAAAATTATAAGTTGTTACTTTATTAGTAAGGTCATCATCACTATAAAAATCATAACTTACATAATCATTTTGACTACTACCAGCAACTCCAACAATGAACTTATCATAAATATATAATTCATCACCATACTTTACAGCTTTTACTAAAGTCTTTTTAGTAAGGGAATCAAGTCCGCCGTAACCACAACTAGAATCATAGCTAAGATAAGTATTATTACTTAATACTACTTGTCCGCAACTATCATCAGTTTTTAATGAAGTACTATTAACATAACTATATTTTTTAGGTAAATTACTGCTTTCGTTAAAGAACTTAATATTATTGTTTCTAACTTCATCTAAATCGTAATAACCAACTAGATAACCACTACTAGCATTTTTACCACCCATATTTATACATTCGTTATAAGCTGAACTTAAACTAGCACTACCACTATTCTTTAATTTGGCACAAACATCTTTATAACTTAAATTAGAAAAACTTTTTCTGGTTAATCCATTTAAATCAGCACTAAGCTTCCATTGGTCATTTAATGTATTATAAGTAACTTTGCTAGTGGTATGAAAATTAGTTTTGCGGTCAAATAGCTTGGTAACTGTACTATCGGTTAAACTTAAACTTTCCTCTTTAATAGTATTTCCACTAGTATTGTTTGAATTACTATTATTGTTCTTATTGTTATTTGGATTGCTACTGTTGTTATTATTAGAGTCAGTGTTCTTATCTAAACTGTTATTTTTATTAGTATCATTAACTTCAGTATTGTTTTTAATGCCATCATATTTATTCTTAAATAGCAGATAACCGCCAACTGTACCTAAGCTAAATGTTACAATAATTATTAAAACAATAATTACAATTTTACTACTTTTCTTCATTACTCTTTATCCTTTCCACTATAATAATAACACATCTTTAAATAAATGATTAACGAAACCTGATAATTAAATAAAAATAATTAAATAAACCATCTTTAACTCTAAAATATACTTACTTTTATTTTTATTAAAAATATGCTATTCTATTGTTAGAAGATAAGGACGATTTATGAAGAATAGAAAAGGATTTATGTTTGTAGAAACAATAATGGTAATGACAATTTTAACCACATCATTACTAACAATTTATATAACTTTTTCTCGTGTCTTACTAAATGAAAAAAGGAGAGCTATGTTTGATGACACAAGTTATCTTTACCGTACTTATTTAATTGAAGATTATCTAGCTTCCTTAAATATTAGTAAATATATAAAGACTTATTTGGTTGATGCTAATCAAAAAATTGTTAGATTTAATCCTCTTGATAGTATTTTATATACTTTAACAGTTAATAATCAGGAGGACCCTATTGAAAAAAACAAAGAAATATTTAGCAGTGAAACTTTAAGTAGAAGTACTAGTCAAAATGACTTAAATGTTGTTAATATGTATATTACTTACTATAATGTCAATGATTTAAAACAATGTATTAATAAAAAAGGTCGTAACGATTGTAAAAATACAACAACTATGGAGAATTTAAACAATATTCAAAATACTAATGCTTATCTTTATATCAGAACTTTATCAGGTACTGATGATGGTTATCGTTTAATCGTTGAATATCAAGATACTTATACTGACTATTCTAAGTCTAGAAATAAGCAAAAAGATGGTACTTGTCCAAACCATTATATCTTAGAAAACAATAAATGTTATCGTCAAGTTACCAAAAGTTATTTTAACAATGTTAAATTATATGCGGAGGTCTAAGATGAATAAGAAAGGTATGACTTTAATGGAAGTTTTAGTTAGTCTAGTCCTAATATCCATTGTTATGATTTTTATTGTTAATTTACTATCCGATTTAAAAAATGAAGGTATTTTAAGTAACAGAAGAAATGAAGATAGCCTTACGAGAGCTTCTTTCATTAATGTTATTGAAGCTGATTTAATTAACAGTGATAATTATTTAGTAAAATTCAAGAAGGAATGTAATCAGTCCGCCAATGCTACTAGTAAAAGATGTTATCAATTTTATTTTAAAAATAATACTGTTAAAACTTTATATGTAACAGGAAGTTATATAGCATATGGTACTTATAATCTAAGTAATAATACACATTCAATGGAAAAATGGGATTTGAATTATGGTACTTATGATACTAGTAGAATTGTTGTTAGATATGTTAATAATTCTAATGGCTATCAAACTCCATCTTTACTAACTATTCATATTCCTGTAAATGGCGTTGATGCTGCCGCTAAAAACAAGTTTGATGTGGAAATAACAGCCCTAAGTACTACGGGGAGATTTACTTGTGAAGGCTGTTAATTTATAAATTTATTTTCTAATATTTTTTAATTATTTCAATATCATTTTTATATTTTTTTAGTAACTCTTTAACAAAAATAGAAACTTTTTTTCGAGGGGTAAATAAATAAACATTTTTCTTAGCGCGTGTCAGTGCTACATAAAATAGTCTTCTTTCTTCATCTAAGAAGTCTTTTTTTGTATCTTTTCTAATATATTCTAAAATCTTATCCTGCTCTATTTTCGAAGGAAATCCTAAAGCCTCATCTTTAAGATTTATAATTATTACATCATCACATTCTAGGCCCTTTGATCTGTGCATCGTCATATAACTTATATTCATTTTATTAGTATTTTCATTGTTAACTATATTTTTTTCTAATTTTCTATTCTTTAAGATAATTTTTTTATCCTCAGTAAGTACTAAATTATCTCCTACATACTTTTTAATATCATTATTATTTCTTCCCAATACTAAAATATTACACTTATTATTTCTTTCTAAATATAAACACAATCTATAAAAATCATCTTTTTCCTTATCAAAATAAACAATTTTTATTGGCTTTTCTATATGACTATTGGACTTCATCTCTTTTTTTATCTGCTTTTTATTTTGCATAATGAAATCCCCCGCAATATTAACCAATTCTTGACTATTTCGATAAGTAGTCTGAATTTTTAATATCTTACCCTTTTTAAAATAATCTTGAAAATTAATAAATAAACCAATATCACTACCTGAAAATTTATAAATTGACTGAAAATCATCACCAACTGCCATAAAGTAACTATCATTACAATTGACAATTTCTTTAATTAAATTAAATCTAATATATGAACTGTCTTGGTATTCATCAATAATTATATATTTAAATCTTTTTATATACTTAAACTTACTAACTATTTTTGTTGCCTCAAGTATTAAATCATCAAAATCTAACTCGTTATTATCTATTAAATACTTACTATACTTTACATAGATATTAAAGATAATTAAAATATAATAACAATCAATTCTTTTTAATAATTTTTTATTTAACTTATCTAATATTTCTTTAAAATAGTTTATTTCATACCCATTACATTTATATAATTTTATAAATGTTGATACTATTTTAATAAATTTATCTATTTCGACTTTTTTATCATCTAAAATTTTTAAATACTCTTCCCTACTATGCCAATTAATCTTCAAAATAAATCTTAAATATTTTAATTGTTCTGGATACTCTAAAATATCGATGCGTAAATACTCTTCAATACATAGGTCCAAAAGATCAGGGCTAGCTATAGTAAAATCAATATTTTTATCTCGAAGAATATTAATAGCCAGTTTATGAAAGGTATAAACATTCATATCAATGCCAAATTCTTTTAAAAGTTTATTTTTCAAACTATTACTAGCATCTTTGGTATAAGAAATACATAATATTTCTTCTGGTTTAACTTTTTTTACATTAATAAGATACCAAATGCGTCCCACTATCGTAAAAGTTTTACCTGAACCAGCTCCCGCTACTACTAGTAGTTCTTTGTCATTAGAAGTTGCTATTTTATACTGTTCTTTATCTAATGGATAACCACCTATTTTAATATCCATATGACCTTTCTAGTAAGTTTTATAAATCTAAATCGTCAGTTATTTTACCATAAAAATTATTAAAAGAGCAAAAGAAACTGGTCTTAAATAATTAATTTTTATTATCTTATTGAAATTATTAAATTCACTAAAAAATACTAAGCATTACTTAGTATTCTGATTTTTATAGTATTCATATAACTCTTTAAAACGTTTATAATGAACTACTTCTCTTTGTCTTAAAAATAATAGTGGTCCGATTAAATCCTCATCAGTGGCTAAACTTAACATATTTTCATAGCCGGCTCTTGCTTTTTCTTCAGCTGCCATATCTTCACATAAATCAACAATTGGGTCCCCGGTTGAGGCAAAATAACTCGCTGTAAATGGAACTCCAGAAGGATTTACTGGATAAACTCCCCTACCATGGTCCATATAATATTCCGCAAGCCCAGCTTGTTCTAATTCTTCAACCGTTGCCCCTTTAATTAATTGCCTAAACATTGTCGCAATCATTTCACAATGTCCAAGTTCTTCAGTGGCTATCATATTAAGTAAAGCTTTCCCCTTCGCATCTGGCATCGAAAAACTTTGGGAAAAATATCTTAAAGCTGCCGCTAATTCCCCGGCATAGCCTCCTAACCCCGCAATAATATATTTAGCCATTCTTAAATCTTTTTTCTTAATGTTTACTGGATAAGCTAAATGTTTTTCATACTTATACATACTTTATACCTCCATCATTATCCCAAGGCCAAGGATTCTTATAATAATCATAAGTATCAGTATAAGTACTAGTAAGTTCTAAAGGACGATACATTCTTTCATATTTATTTAAATAATCTTTATACTTACTTACTTCTTCTCTAAATTTTTTATACATATCATAGTCATTTGGGTGTAAATCTAAATACAAACTAATATCATTTAAAGCAAACTCACTTTCATTTATTTTTAAAAGAATTGCTTCTTCTTCTGTTTCGGGCATAACTTCTCTTGCTTTATAATTTTTATAAGGAACATACTCATCTTTAAACATATTACCTCTAGCATAGCCAATCTTACAGTCAACTAGTTTTGAACTGTTAATATTATCATTATTAGGTAATTTTCCCGTTACTAGAAAATCAATATCATCAAAAAACATAATTTCTCCCTCCTAAAAATAACCTATGTATTTTAAATATAATTGTCTATGCTAAAACCTATTTTTATATATTAAAATACTTTTTTAAGAGAAAATAATTATCAATAATATATAGTAAACAAAGGATAAAAGTTAATTTATTAGGCATTTTCTCTATAATTTTATTCATCTTTTTTAAGAAAAACTTATCTATTATTAAAGAACCTGTAGCCCAACCAAGTGACACTAAGACATTAACATATTTTCCTATACTTAAAGGCCATGCCTCGTAAGTCCATTTATCTTTACCGAGAATAAATCCTGCTAAATGACCTCCCATAAACTCTAATGCTGTTAGAATGATAAAACTTAAGATAAAGAAGACTAAATCTCTAAATTTCTTATTTTCTTGTTTTTTTAATAACTTATCTAAAAACATAATAATAAGAAAACCAAAGAAGTAAATGGGCGTAAAAGGTCCAAAAAGAATGCCACTCGAATAATTACTTCTTATAAAAACATTACAACAAGTTTCAAATAAAAAGCCTAAAATACTATAATATATGTAATAATTAATCCATTTCATATTAGTATGATAACCATTATTAAAAAAGTTATGTATTCTTTTAATGAGATGTTTTAAATGAAATGTTATATTTTAAAAAATTAGTTGTTTTCTTTAAACTAGATGTTTTTAAGCAAAAAATATGTGTTTTCTAAATTAAAAAATTATGCTATACTCTAAATATAGAAAGCAGTTGATTATTATGGCTAAAAAGAAATTGCCTAGTACTTATCAAAAATATACAATTTTAATTGTTGGTATCTTAGGATTATTTATTATGTCTTTCTTAATTTATACTTTTGTTAAAGATATTAATAATAATAAGGCTAATTCTTCTTATTTAGTAAAACATAAATTAGTTACAAAATCATACAATATTACGGAAGATTTAAGTGAGTTAAAAAATAATAAAGGTACTTATTTTATTTATTTATCTTATACTGGGAGTAAAGAGATTTATTCTTTAGAAAAAGATTTAAAAAGTTTAATTAAACAGTACAAGTTAAAGGATAAGTTCTACTATGTTAATTTAGATGGTTTAAAGGATAATGCTAATAAAATTAGTGCGGTAAATGAGTTATTAGGGCTAACTGAAGTTCAAGTTACTAAAGTTCCTACTATCATTTATGTAACTAATGGCGAAATTAAAAAGGGTAATATTATTACGAGATTAGATGATAATTTGTTTGAAAAAGGTGATTTTCAACAGTTATTAGATATTAATGACCTCTAAGGGGTCTTTTTTTAACAAAAAAATGCAAGTTTTGTTTGACTTTAAGAGGGACTTACTATATACTTTTAAATGGTACATTTTATTTATACAAAAATTATTAGAT
>CAKOMC010000035.1 GCA_934096535.1 uncultured Bacilli bacterium
ACAAAAAAACTAACTATTTCTAGTTAGCATTTATTACTTAAACTCGAAAAGTTCGAGTTTCCTATCAATCTGGAGCGATAACTTTACTTATATTCGAAAAATTATACTCCCAAAGTTGTTTGATTAAATCAACTAAATAAATTATATAAGATTTATCATTAAAAATCAATGGCTCTATGGTAAATTCAATAAAAATATAGTATAATTTTATTGAAAATTTTCGGGAGGTTTATAATGGATTTAAAGACGACAATATTTAGTAAAATATTAAATATGAATAAAAGGAAACTAGGAGTTATTGTTATTATTGTTTTTGTTTCAATATTGATATTATTTCCATTTATTGATACTAATTTTTTCTACGCTAATAGAATTAAAAGTAGAATTGATATTTTGCAGAAGATTACTGAATTAGATATGGACAAAATAAATCAAGATAAGAATTTAACTAAAGAATATGAAAGTATTGTAAAAGAAATAAATGAATCTGATAGTAATTATATTAATAAAGTTTTAAATAATAATAAAAATGACCATACCATTGGTAAGTTTATAAGTGGTGGAATTTTATGGTGGTTATTAGGAATTATAGTTCTATTCTTTTATAATGCATTTAATAAAGAAGATAATAAAAAAGGTAAAAATTGGGGAACAAGAATTGCAGGATTTATTTTATGTGCAATTATAGGTGGACTTATAGGCCTTATTTGCTCAATTATACCAACGATATTCAATATTTGGGTTAATTATATAATAATTCCTATTTTAGTTCTTGTACTAATGATTTTATTGCTATACAAAACTTCATCTAATAATTAGGAGGCGTTGATATGATAATAAAAGAAATTAATGTAAATGATTATTTAACTAAATCAAATCTTCCAGCAAGTGATTATGTTATAAATCCTTATGTCGGATGTTCACATGGATGTAAGTATTGTTATGCTTCATTCATGAAACGTTTTACAGGTCATACTGAAGATTGGGGAACATTTGTAGATGTTAAGAAATGCGATAAAAAAATCAATTTAAAAAAGATAAGTAAAAAAAATGTATTTTTATCTTCGGTCACTGATTGTTATAACCCTCTTGAGGAAGAATATAAAATAACTAGGACTATTTTAGAGCAATTAGTTAATTCAGATTGTTATTTATCCATTTCTACTAAATCAAAATTAATATTAAGAGATATAGACTTATTAAAACAAGTAAAAAATTTATCTGTTAGTATGTCAATTAATACTCTTAATGAAGATTTTAGAAAAGATATGGATAATGCTAGTACTATAAAAGAACGATTAAATACTTTAAAAGAATTACATAATAATGGTATTCATACAGTTTTATTTATGTCACCAATTTTTCCTTATATTACTGAATGGGAAAAAATAATAGAAGAGTCTAAAGATTATATAGATGAATATTGGTTTGAAAATCTTAATTTAAGAGGTAGTTATAAAACTTATATATTAAATTATATAAAGGAAAAATATCCTAATTATTATGACAAGTATATCGATATTTATTTAAAAAACAATCAAGATTATTGGCTTAATCTAGCAAATGAAATCAATAGTTATTGTAATAAAAACTACATAAATTATATTAATTACTTTTATCATGATGAATTGGTAAAAGCTAAAAAAGAAAATCAAAATGTTTAGGAAGGAAAGAAATAATATGGATAGTTTAAGATATTTTTTGATTGAAGCGAAAAAACAAACTTATGCAAATGAAAATGTAGAAAAACAAAAATCATCTAGAAATGGATCACATGACTATGAGTATAGTTCTAACAATATGATTTATCATGATACTTATTTTGGTGGAACTAATTTTATGGGTGAAGAAGTAGTTTACGAAGAAAATGATACACCAATTTGGGGAATGAATTATTATGGAGTAACATTAGATCAAACTTTAAGTGAAGAGGCAGTTGATAAAGCATTAAGGCCTGCTCTTATGCAAGTTGGAAGTGATGAAACAATTCCCGTAAGAGGTCCAAAAGAATATGTAAATGGTGAATATAAATATAGTTTTAAAGTTGTTGGAGATTTAGAATATTTTGAAGGTGAAGAAACCATTTATAAAGCTGATAAGAAAGTTTATGTTCTAAAATGTCACGGAGGGGCAATAAAACGATAATATAAAAGACAAAACTAGGTTATAAACTCCTAGAATTGTCTTTTTCTTTTTGGATATCCTTATTAAAATTATTAAGGTTATTTTGTATGCCTTCGGCTCTTTTAGTTATTTCTTTACAATACTTATCATACTTATAGAGTTCTTTAATTTTTGGTTGAATATCATTTATTTCAGCAAGTATTTGAGCTTGCTTGTCTTCAGTCTTTGCTCTATGGTATCGTCTCCAAAGATTTTCTCTTTTTCCTTTTAACTCACTTAATTCATCAGAGTTATTTTTAGAATAGTTATCTAAATCTTCTTTTGTAACGATATTTTTCTCATGCATAAATCTAACTTGTTGTGAAATTTGTTCTAATTTATAAACTTCTTTTCTAATGGAGTATGGAAGATATTGTTTAGGATGGTTCTTTGGGAATACTCCTAGTAGATAACAATAGTATAAATATAATCCATAGATACCTTTATGTGGTTTATTAGTTTTAGAGTATTCTTCAATGATAGATTTTTGAGACATAGGTTTAAATACTATTTGTTTTGATAAATATAATCGTTGTTTTAATCTTTCTTTTGAATATTCTTCACCAAATACATTTTCTATTCTAACTTTATATTCACCATCTCTATAAATAGTTATTATATCATTACGAGAATATACTTTATAACCTAATGATCTCATTCTCTCAAATAATTGTTTTAAAGTTAATGAATAACTAATAACATTATCTAAATCTTCTTTTAGTGTTTTGTAATATTCATCGTTTGAAATACTTTTGGTATAAGTCCTTTTATAAAACCTATCTTCGTCTAAAACAGATAGTCCGTATTCCGAACATAATGAATCAGAAATGTGTCTTATCTTTGATATATTAGTTAAGTTGTTATTATATTTCTTGCCACTTTTAAAAGATACAGAGTTGATTATGAAATGGTTGTGAATATGATTTGTATTTTGATGAGTTGCAACAACCACTTCATAATCTTTAAACATTTCTTCTGCAAATTTAACTCCAATTTCATGAGCAATATCTGGAGTAACTTCTCCTTCTTTAAATGATTGATAACCATGGTAAGCAAGAACTCCGTCTTTCTTTCTAAATCTTTCTTTAGTGAACTCCATATCATCATAAGGATTATCTTCATCACAATTTAAGCAACTGACATAACAAATTTTTTCTTGTTTAAAATTATAATCTTTAATAGGTTCTTCTAAATAACTATATAATTCTTCATTACCATAATCTTTATTAAGAGTTTTTTCAGGATTGATGATATAATTTATAGATTGCTTTAAATTATTCTTAATACTCCAAATTGATGTTGTCGCCATTATAGGTTTATCCTTTCTTTTGGAGTGGTGGGAGTAATACCACCTTGCTTGCTTATGACAACATCACACATTAATTAACTCCTTTAAGATAATTTCTTCAGCAGTATTCTTATAATTATTCATCAATTTTACCCATTCAATTTGATTGTTTTCTTTATTTTTTTCAGTTAGTTTTTCATCATTTTTAATATAGTTATTCATTAAAGTTTTTAATCTTTCTTCACATTCTTTACTGACTGAAAGAAGATGGTTTGTTAGTTCATTCTTCATTAAAAGTACCTGATATAATCTTTTTTTGTGCTCCTTAATATAGTTTAATCGCAAGTAACCATACTTATTTATTTCTTCATAATTTTGATTTTCTATTACCAAATTAGGTAATAAATAATCTCCTTGTTTTACATATTCAATATTCATAATTTAATCAAATCCTTTCTAATTTTCTGATAGTTTATTTGTTTTGTAGCTAATAATTCCATATTTATCTTTAACATTATCTATTGTTATAGGGAACTTATCTTTAGATGAAATTGCTACAAATCTTATAATTTTTTCATTATCTTTTGGTTGATATTCTAAAATAACTTCATTAGTTTCTTCATCAATTGTTTCATACATTTCATAAAAAGATGTTTCAAAGTGTTCATTCATTTTAGATAAATATTTATCTAATTGTTCTTCATTCATTCTGCCACCTTTTATACATTTTTCTTTATTACCAACCATAACAGGTACTGCGACATCAAATATACCTGCATCATAAAACTTTACTAATTGTCTTATAAATCCGTTTCTAAAATTAATTTTTTCAAGAAATAAATTACCTTTACTATCCTTTTTAATTTCGATAGTATCAATAAATTTAGATATAAATTCCTGTTTTTCAGACTTGTCCATACCATTCCATTTAGTCTTAAAAACAGCATTTAAAGTATCAAGTCTAATCATTTTTTCTTTTTCTAAATCTCTCTCAGCAAGTAATTCGTGTGGAGAATAGTTAAAAGTTTCTAAATTAACTAACTCTATTTTTTTACTTTCAAGGTTAGCAAGTTTATCTTCAATTAGTTTATAATCTTCTTTAAAATCATCAATTTCAACAATGCCTTTAATATACAAATCTTTAATTCTATCTCTTTGTTTTTCTAAATCTCTAATCTCTTTATCAATAGAAGTAGTATCAATATTATTTGTTTTATCTTCTAATACAGGTAGAAAGAAATTTTTAACTGCCATATCATATTCAAGTAAATCATAAATAAAATCTCTTAATAAATGTTCTACATGGTCTTCATTAAAGTTAATGTGACAATACTCACAAGTATAGTACATATACTTTCTTTTAGTACCACCAGAACCTTTGCATTTCATAATTCTACTACAATTAGGACATTTTAACCTTTGAAAGAAAGTATAAACTCTATCTCTAGTATAAGTTCTTTGATTTCTTTCTTTTTGTCTTTGACATTCTTCCCATTTTGCACGAGATATAATAGGTTCAACTACATTCATATAAACAATAGGTTCTAAATTTTCTTGTTTCCCAATTCGTTTATATTGTTCATAATCTCCCATATAGATTTTATTATCAATAATCTTTTGAATAGTAGTATCTTTCCAATTTTTCTTTGGATAAATGTTATTTTCTTTAAAAAAATTAGCAATTTGTTGAAAACTTTTACCCTCTAAATACATATCAAATATCTTTTCTACATGGCGGCGAGTAGCGTTGTCTATAACCATTCTTTTGTCTTCAGCACTCTTATAACCAAATGGTCTTTGTCCAGGAATATGACCTGATTTAATGGCTCCATTTAAGCCGAATTTAGTTCTTTCTGATACAATTTCTATTTCTAATTGAGATAATACTGTAAGCATTCTTACAAAGAATCTACCATTAGCAGTAGAGGTATTAACATCATCTCTATCACATAGTAGAAAGCAATTATATTGTTCTAATACTGATATAAGTTCTTCTAAATCTCTAACACTTCTTGTTATTCTATCAAGTTTATAAGCAACAATATAATTAAGTTTTCCTTCCTTCATATCTTTAAGCATTTCTTGAAATTGTGGTCTATGTTCCATATCTTTTGCAGATATTCCTGCATCTTTATAGACCTTATAAACTTCTAACTCTTTAAACTTACATAACTGAAGCAATTTTTCTTCTTGCTCTCCAAGTGAAAATCCTTCTCTTGCTTGATCTTCGGTACTAACACGAATATAAACTCCTGCAACTTTCCTTTCATTATCCATAATTATCATTCTCCTTTCTTTCTTGGATTTTTGAAAGGCACCAAAGTAAAAAGGTGTCACATAACAAGGACACCTTTGAAAATATTAGTTATTTATACGACAAAAACAACCAATATTGTGGGAGTATATAAACTCACCAATTCATTAATGCCTTGCTATGTACTCTGATAATTCAGACAATGGGATTTTCTTCTTTAAATTCCCTATATAAAAATGTTTCTGTTCATTGAAGAATAGGTATAACTTATCTCCAATAATTACTTTATGTGGCTCTACATACGCTAGATTGGTATGTTCCACAATCCTTAAGTATCCCTCAATTATTTGATAGGACTTCTTATTAAATTTGCAAGACCAATTAATTTTGGCTTTGAGTTCATCACTCATATTGATTTTCTTTTTTACGATATTAATCGTACCACATCACACCCTTTCTTTGTAATAGCAACAAAAAAATCAACTTGCGTTGATTTAATCATTAACATCGCTTGGTGCGACGATTTTACCTTATGGAGCGAGTGGTTAAGTTATTTCAAACTTTTTCTCACTAATTAGGATTTAATACTATTTAAGTACCAACCTCTAATAATATTTTAACAATTTATAATTTTATTGGCAATATTTTTTTTGAAATTTGTATATTATTTTATATACTTTCCTAACTCATTTTGAAACTCACAAGTAGATAATTTACTTAAATATTTATCAAAAGCCAATGGGGAATTGGTTATTTCTTCTCCCATCCAAATTTCCTTAATATAATTATTCATATTATCTAATGAATCAAATTTAACTTCCACTCTAAATAAACCTCTATATTTTCCTAAATATTTTTTTATGGAAATATTATTATTATTTAAAAGTAAGTAACTATCTCTAATTATTTCAGAATAAGATTTTTCTTTTAAATCAAAAAATTCTTCTTCTGATATAGCAATTTTTGCAATAACATTATTGTCATTATCTAACTCTTCTTTTTGATACGCATCATTTTTCCTTTGTATTCTTAGATTATCATTAATATAATATCTTTCGTATCTAATTGCTTCACTTAAGCTTAAACCATCTAAAGAGTTGATGATAAATCTTCTTGTCAATCTTTTCATATAATTCCTCTACTTAATCTCTTCTTTGATAGATTATTGCAATCATCTTGTATAAATTGTTTTTTTATTTCTTCAATGTTTAATAATGAATTTTCTTGAAGTGGTATTATCCTTGTCATATTTTCATTTAAGAAAGCACAACGATGTTCAATCTGAAATTGTTCGGCATCAGTTGTAAAATCATATTGTATAAAAATATCAGGAATAAAACTATAATTACTATCACTATTACTTTTTCCATAATTTGTATCACTTTGAGTGTAGCATCCATCTAACATACAATTTAATAAACTTGATCTATCACAAGATCCAACATCAATTTCATTTTCCTTGTTTGAGTTATTGTGAATAGGTTGCTGTCTTAAATCAATATCATATCTTTTTATTGCGAGTTTTTTATATATTTCATTTAATGCAAAGTCATTAAATTGTTGACTTAATGCCACATTAATACAATTATCTATATCAGTATTTTGATTAATTACCATAAGTCTTACAGGTATATTATTTTTATAAAAAACTATAGCATTATGTTTATTGCTAATATTTAATTCATTTAGATTACTAGTTATAATACAATTTCCATTTCTTATTACTTTATAAGTATCAAAGGGAATATTACCATTTTCAAATCCATCTACAAAAGCTCCACTAAAACATTCAATATGGTTTTCATTTTGTTCAGTCCATAAATCTATAGTCTTAATAGTATTCAAAAAAATCATCTCCATTTCATTAATATTATAGCAAATTTTCTTTATTTTAGATAGATGCTTGCTAAATATTATCTTTCAAAATCATCTTTTTCATTGTCTTTAGAATTGTTTTGAATAATCTTAATATCATTGTCATCAATTATATCTTCATCATATAAATCATTTATGAAATCATCATATTTATTTGATGAGAAGAATTTATCTTGTAAGAACTCTATAAACTTTTGCCATAACTCTTTGAAATAATTTAATGCTTCTTCAAGTTTAGTTACTTTTTCTTCCAATTCATCAATTTCATCGTTTGCATTATCTAAATTATATTGTAAATTTTCAATTTTCTCATCTCTAATTTTAACTTTCTTTTGTAAATTTTTAACTTCATTGGAATGATTTTTTAAATCTTCTTCGTATTTTTCAAGTATAGTAGTTAAGTCATTAGTAGATTTTAAATTAGAGGTTGCATCAGTAGTTTGTTTAATATAATCTTTAATTTCATCAACTTCTTTATTTGAAATAGTGAAGTTATTTTTATTTAATTTACTAGGTTTTAAATTATCGATAATTTCAGTTATTTGATTAGATTTATTTTGTAAGTTATCTGCTTTCTCATTTAATTCATTAAGTCGCTTTTTATTTTTTTCTTGTTCCTTTTTTAATTCTCTATAATTAGTCATATTTTTAACATTTATATCTTGATTGCGACCATCTTCTTTTGCTTTAAGAGTATAGTTTAAATGATAAATTCGATTGAATGAGTTGATACAATACTCTCTCATTTTATCTTGAATATTTCTTAAACTATTTGTTGTAAAGACATCACTTTTTCCAACTTGACGCTCCATACCATTTTTAGAACCCTCTTTAAAAGGTACCCCAACAATATGTAGATGAGGAGAAGATTCGTCAAAATGAATGGTCGCATTCGCTATTTTAAAATTAGGAACACCATTTTCTAAATCTAATATTTGTTCTTTATAAACTTGAATCATTTTTTTTAATTTATCATCTTGTTCAGCCCAAAAATCCATATCTCCAAGTTCAATGATTATTTCACAAGCAAGATCTCTTTTATTATCATTTGATATATGATTAAAATAATTTTCTATTTTTCTATCATTTCTCGTTTGCTTTTCATTGTATTTAATTCTTGCATCTTCAAATAATTCTAAATATAAATTTTTGGTATCTTCTACAATAGAAGAAGTGCCTTTTATTATACAAATTAATTCTTTATCATCATCATATTTTCTTAAATTATGTTTATCAACTTTTGATAGTTGTTGATAATTTTGTATTGCATTATTGTTAAAAGCAGTAGCATTAATTCCATTATTTCTAGCAAATTGTCTTGCTCTTTTTGTTTTATTTTTATCATTACTTAAATGTAATGAATAAGATAATTCTTCCATAAATTCATAACCCCCTTTATAAACAAGAGTCCTACTATTTATAGTAGGGTAATTTTGCTTTGACAAAATTTCTAACCCCCTATATATTTTGACATTGCACTTTGTTTATATCAAAATATGGGGCTAAGGTTTAGGCAACCTTAGAATCCACCTGTCTTATTTCGTAATATTCCAAAACTTCGTAATGAAATAAAACTACATAAAACTTCTGATAAAATAACAAGCACTGCTTTTTATTTTATCTTCCAAAAATTATTCAAGTAATTGCAAACTATCGTAAGCAATTCTTTCATAATTTTATTTAAACAATCTATTGCTAATTTCATCAGCACAGCTGACAAAACTTGCCACGATTGTTATAACTTTTTTAGAAAAAAGTTAGCAAAAATTTTTCTTTTGATATGTAACTTCAAAACGAAAAATATAATTTTTGTTTTGAAGTTTTTCAATTATGTTTTTAATTTTGTTAGTCAAGAATTTCACAAGCAACTATCGTTGTTCTTGACTAACATTATTATTTTTATTTTCTTTATTTTTATCAAATTCATATATTCTACAATTTGTTTTTTCTGGTATAGTAGTAAATAAATCTTCTTTATTATCTATCAAGCATTTTTCATTATTACCTATATAGATAACACCTAATTGTAGTTTATCTAACTTATCCATTTTTTTATAATCTTCTATTGGAAATATTCTAACAATATTTCTATTTTCATAATTATTAAAGAACATAACTTTATCTTCATAATAGTAGGTTGCTTCAAAATAACCTACATTGTAATATTGTCTTAAAGTAAATACTATTTCACTAACTTTTTCTATTGGTAAGTATTCACTAAATCTTAATTTTGTTACAATATTACCAAGTAGTGCATAATCAGTTTTAGCAAGAAATCCAGCATCATATAATTCATTACATGGCTTACACATACTTTCTCTAAAATAAACTTCACCAATTCTTACTTTATTTTTTGAATAATATTCTAGTTCTACATAATCAACATATCTCATAATTAAATCTGATTTTTCACTTCTTGTATAGTCTTTCCACATATAAGTATTTTCTTCGTATTCTTTTGGATAGACAAGCCCATTTATATAATCTAAATCCCTTTTAATTAAAATATCTTCTGGCGTAAATTTTAACTCATTACATAAATCACATTCTTTGATTTTTTCTTCTAGAATTTTAATTGTATTTTCTACAATTTCTTTTTCGTTATCGTATTCTTCAATAGTAAATGAACCATTAATATATGCTTTTCTAATTCTCTCAAACTTTTGATTTTGCTCATTTAATTCTTTAAGTAATTTGTCTTTTGGATTATTAAGTTTTGTTTTTATCATAGGTAGTAAGGTTTGATTTACCACTGAATCATATTCTTGAATTTCATTAATAAAATTATCAAATTCTTTTTCAATATCAGTTTCTTTAATTGATATTTTACAATCATGACATTGATAATAGTAGTAAACATTTCCATTTTTCTTTCTAGTTGCATTACCGCCTAATACTCTTCCACATTTAGGACATTTAAGTTTTTGTAAAAATAAATATTCTTTATCTCGTTTATAATTTCTAGCATTCTTTTTCTTTTGTACTTGGCATTCTTCCCATAATTCTTTTGATACAAGTGGCTCAACTACATTTTCATAATAAGTTGGATTGTTTGTCCTTTTTCCATGAACAAAATCACCTTTGTATATTTCATTTTCTATTATTTTTAGGATAGTACCATCACACCAATTTGTTTTACCAAATACTTTTTCTTTGTTATATAAATTACTAATAGTTTGATAAGAATTACCCTCATAATATAAGTTAAATATTCTAATAATTTGGTCTTTCGTTGCTTCATCTGGTACAAGTTTTTTATCTACATGTTTATAACCAAATGGAGCGCGATGGGGAATATTTCCAACTTTAATAGCACCTGCTAAACCTATTTTAGTTCTCTCACTTGTTCTTTCAATTTCATTTTGTGAAACAGTTGTTAAAAGTCTTGCAACCATTCTACCATTAGCATTTGTAGTATTTATATCATCATTTGCACAATCAAGGTAAGCATTGTTGTCTTCCAAAAATTTCATTATATCTTCCATATCATAAACACTGCGAGTTAATCTATCTAGTTTTAAAACAACAATAGTATTTACTTTTTTCTTTTTAATATCTTCTTTTAATTCTTCAAATGCTGGTCTATGGTTTCCAGTTTTAGCACTTATTCCAGCATCTTTATAAATCTTATAAATTTCATAACCTTTAAATTCACACATAGCACGAAGTCTTTTTTCTTGTTCTGGTAAACTAAATCCTTCTCTTGCTTGATCTTCCGTACTAACTCTTATGTATATTCCTGCAATTTTCTTTTCTTCATTCATAAATTTTAATTCTTTCTTATTCTTCATCAAAAAAGAGGCGACAAAGACACTAATTGGTTTTATGTCTTTGACACCTCTAAAATTTCATTATGTTGCTTAATTAAATTTGTTTTATATTAACCCCTCAAAAACATAAAACTTCCTTATTGGTTTCTTATTATAGAGAATTTAAAGTTAAAGTCAAGACATAATTACCATTTTTTACCTATTTTAAGGCAATTTTAGAAGAAGTTAGTACAAATTACTTATATTTAGTTAAATTGTTTTATAAAGGTTTCTAAATCTTTTAATTCTAGTTTATTTGATAGATTACCTACATATAAAGTTTTAGAGTAATTGAAAGCAAGAAATGTTATTCCTTTAATAATAATTCTATGTGGTTCTACATAACTCAAATTTGTACGAGTAATATTACGAATATTACCATTAATAATATTAGGTTTTGCATTACAAAAATCACATATAAATTCTATTTTGTTTTTTAACTCATTATCAATCTCTAATTCCTTTGTAGTAATATTAATCATTTAAAACCTGTCCTTTCTAAACTTAAACACTAAAAAAGTACCAACTTCTTTTGAAATTGATACTTTGTATATTAAGTCCTAAACTATAAAAGTTCGGACAGATTTCCCAATGGAGCGGATGAGGAGAATCGAACTCCCGTTATCAGCTTGGAAGGCTGAAGCTCTACCATTAAACTACATCCGCATAAGTAAGCAATATAAATATATCATAAATATTTCATATTGCCAAGTCCTTTTTTTAATTTTTTTGTCCAAATAAGGCAATTATTTTATCCCAATCACTTAAAATATCCATTTTGATATCACTTTTAAATAATCCATTATAATTATATGTTAAATCATCAAAATAATTATCAATCGTGTAGGGAATAACAAACATTAATTTATCAATTACTTCTTTACTTAATTTAATTTCCTTTGTTAAATTAACCTTACTAAAAATCTTTTTAAATTTATCTAAATACATCTTATGTTTAACCAAAACAATGTCATCATCACTAGCTTTTATGGGCATAATATACGCCTTTAAACCATTAACATACTCATCTTTAAAGTTCGATTTAACGATATCCGTTCCAATATACTTATTAGCAATCCCTTTAAAATAATTAATAATATTAATTGTCTCTAAATAAATTTTACTATAGTTTTTTAACTCTAAATCGTTGGTTAAATTAATAATACTAATATAATCTAGTTCTAAGTTAATCTTATTGACATTAACTTTACCGTTAAAATTCGTAATTGTTACTTTATATCTGTTTAAACTTTCCAGTGTTTCTTTATCAATCTCAATACTAGGAACAATCCCGTACGCTAAATAATTTAATAAAATAATCTTATCCGCATTACTAAACCTTTTTAAAATACCCTTTAACTTATTATTAATCTTCGTTAGTTTTATTTTCTCAGTATGTTCATACTTAATAATCTCATAGTAAGCTGGCCTTGTAAATCCTAAATTACTAATGATATCACTAATTGAGGCCCCTTCTAAAAACGGTTTAATCATCTTATCTAAAGTAATATCTAGTTTATAATTATAGCGACTTAAATAATCTTCTAAAATACTTCCTAAATTACTATTATCTTTAATAAACCAAGTAGAGTAGGACTTACCATCTTTAAGAAAATCAGTTAAAACATTTAACTTCTTTAATTTAATAAACTCCTTGGTATATTTTTCTTGATAAGCATAATATAGGCTATCTTTTAAGCGATAATTTTGATATTTAACTCTTAAAAATCTTTTAGCATACAGTCTCATCTGATATTCTTCTAAATAATTATTATAATTAGTTAAGAATACTTTTATTGTCTTACTGGCATTTTCTTTACTAATTTTTAAGTATTCTAAATAACTTTTTAATACTTCTTTAGTACTTGTTATATTTGAATACCCATTACTATTCATCTTATTAATTAAATCAATTAGTACCGGATTTTTAAAATCCTTCTTGACTATGATATTAAATATATTTTCAATATCAATCTTGTCATTAAAATTATTAAAAAAGTAAGAAACATAGGATGTCCCAATTTTGTTTACTTCATTTAGACTATTATTTTGATTACCATTTTCATATAATTCTTTAGTCTTAGTAAGTCCTAAAATATGGTAAGCGGCTACAATACTTTTAAAACTTTCTAAGTCATTAGTACTGCATTCTAAAGTAGTATTACCTCTAATTAAAATTAAATCATATAAATATTTAATGGCTTCTTGATCTTCATTAGTTAAGAAAATCTTAATTCCTAATATCTCTTTTAAAGTAAATTCGTTAAATAATAAATCATAACGAATATTATCATAACTAATAACTTTATTTAAATAATACTTGATTTCATCTAAGCGTAAAACTTTCAGAAGTTTAGGAGTATCGGTATAAATATTTAACTTACTATTAATTAGAATATTTACAATATCATAAGTTTTTAATTTCGTATAAATATAAGGAAAATTTAAATATTCTTTAACTTCTAATGGATTAATTAAATTAAACATGGTATTTAACATTTTATTATCAGAAATATTAACTAGAGCGGGGGAATCTAAATAACCGGTAATAAAAATTTTATCATAGGCTCTTAAAGAGACATTAATACTTTTCATCTTACTTAAAATAGTAACATTTTGGAGCATATTAAAGACATTAGGAAAAGTCATTTTATTTAAGATAGCTTCTAAATAATTATCAGGTAAGTTATTTAGAAAATTTTGATTACGCAAAAGACTTACCCTTTCATCTTCACTAAATTTATTATTGACTAAATAAACTAAAGTATCATAATGAAGTTTAAGTAGATAAGTATAATTATTTTTAAATAATTCTAAAACTTTATCATCAGGACTATATAAGTAAATAGAATTATTTAAAGCTTTTTCTAAATAATCTTTAGTTAGATATTGGGAATTATTATTAGCAAGCATATTTAACTCTTTTACTGTACTGTTTAAATTCTTAGAAAAGTTATGGGTAAGTAAAGAGGCTAAGTAATCTTTTGAAACTAATTTAATAGTTAATTCGGGATTTAGTTTAGCTAAAATAGTGGGAGTTATATTTAAACCTCTAATTAAAGTATCGGTATCTAAATTATAAAGAGTAATACTATAATTTTTTGCATACCTTATTATTCCAGAGTTGATTAACTTATTTAAATCACTACCAAGATAATAATATTTATTGATATAGTTGGTAATTATTTCACCACTCATTTTTGAAAATAATTCTTTTTTAGTTATTAAGTCTTTAGGTAAGTCATTTAAAAGAAGCGTGTTTTCGGGTATTTTTTGGATAATAGGATTTACTAATTTTTCTAACATATCTTTTTTATTATTAATAGTATAATTAATTCTTTTAATATCAAGATTAGATAAGAAGTTTTTACTGTCTAAATAGGCTAACTTATTAGGTAAAGTTAACTTATTCCAAAGACCTAAAGTCTGGTAGTAGGGGATATCCAGATTTAAAAGGGTGAATTTTTCTTTAGTTGATAATTCTAACCTTTTAATAATTATTGATAAATAACGGTCAAAAGCGTAAGCATTATTATTACTTCTAATTTGTTCTAACTTTTTTAAGAAAGTTATTTTATCAGGACTATTATTAATTGTTGTGAT
>CAKOMC010000036.1 GCA_934096535.1 uncultured Bacilli bacterium
TTCTTACTTAACCATCAAAATGATGAAATGTTACAAGGCTCTCTGGATAAAGACTCTCTAACTAAACTAAATCTTGTAAATACAGTAATGAACTCAGTTTATAACGATACTAAATATAACTATAGTGATATGGCTAACTTAATTAGTGCTTCTAAAAATGATTTAAAACTATTATATTCATTATATGAAGTAAAGAATGGTAAAAAAGTTACTTTATCATTAGATACCTTTGTTAATTATTTATTAGATAATGTTGTAAATGATAATAAATATGCCTCTATGTTTACTGATGATATGAAAACTCAGTTAAATACCGTTCGCGCTATTATGGAATCAGTTAAGAAAAACACCAAGTTCAATTTAACCGAAATGTTAGCACTTATTAATCCCCTAACTGATAATATTGATAAGAATACTATGGATTTATTATTCATCTATTATGGAAGTGTTAATCATTATAATGAAGATTGGACTTTAACAGTAGAAGAATTTGTTCGTTATATTAATGATGATATCTTAACTGATAGCCGTTTTGATGATTTTATTGATAATGAAATGCGTACTAAAGTAAGTGATGCTAAAGCAACTATTAGCGATGCTAAAGAATTATTGGTGGGTGAAGATTATAACCGAGCTATCTTTAATACTACTTTAGATGCTGAAGGCGATGAAACTTATAGCTTCATTCGTGCTGTTAAAGACCATATGAATGGTAAAAATGCTTATGTTATTGGCGACTCACCAATGGCTTTAGAAATGAGTGAATCATTTGATGGCGAAATGAATTTAATAACTATTCTAACAATGATTTTTATCTTTGTGGTTGTAGCCTTTACCTTTAAATCAATTTTAATTCCAATTATCTTAGTATTATTAATTCAATGTGCCGTTTATATTACGATGGATACCTTAACATTTGCAGGTGGTTCTGTCTACTTCATTGCCTTACTAATTGTTCAAAGTATCTTAATGGGCGCTACTATCGATTATGCTATCCTTTATACATCATATTATTTAGAATCAAGAAGAACTATGAATATTAAAGAGGCTTTAATTAACTCTTATAACAAATCAATTCATACTATATTAACTAGTGCTTCCATTTTAATTATTGTTACCTTAATAGTTGGTCAATTTGCTTCTCATATTGCGGCCATGATATGTAATACTATTTCGATTGGTACTTTCTGTTCAATGTTATTAATGCTTATTATTTTACCAAGTATGCTTGCCTGTGCGGATAAGTTAATAATTAAAAAGAAGAAAACTAATTAATTTCTAAAATTATAATTGCTATTTAAAAATAGATAAAAGTTCTAAAATTCCTACTTTAGGACTTTTTCTTTTTGACAAATTGATGTATAATCGAAAGTCCTTGTCAAAGTTTTAATAAATAAAATAAAAAATATAGTATAATTAAATAAGAATAGGTGATTACATGGATACAATAGGTATAATTTTTGCTATGAATGAAGAGCTAACAGCTTTAAAAAAATATTTTACAATTGATAAAATTACAAAAATATATGATTTAACTTTTTACGAAGTAGATTTTATCGAAACTAGACTTGTTTTAGTCGAAAGTGGTGTTGGTAAAGTAAACGCTGGTCGTACTACCCAAATATTAATTGATAATTATAAACCGAGTGCTATTTATAATATAGGTGTTGCTGGTGGTGTTGATAAATCCTTAAAAGTAGGCGATGTTGTTATATCAACTTCTTTAGTTCAACACGATTTTGATATTACCGCTTTTGACCATAAAAAAGGTTATATTCCAAATGTTGGTGATGTTATACTTGTGGATAAAATACTGGTTATAAACAGTATTGAAGCTTTAAATAAAAAAAGCTTACCTTATAAATTAGGCTGTATAGCATCAGGTGATATCTTCTGTACGGATGCCAAAATGGCTAGCAAAATAAATGAAAAATTTAAAGCTTTATGTGTTGAAATGGAAGGTGCCGCCATCGGTCAAGTCTGTTTCTTGTGTCAAGTACCATGTTTAGTACTACGAAGCATATCAGATTGTCCAGATAATAATAATCGCATTACTTATGATGAATTTTTACCCGTTGCTTGTGAAAATATTGCTAAGATAATGTACGCTATCTTAACTAATAAAGCCAAAAAATAAAAATGTGAAATAAAAAGGGAGATAACAATGATTAAACTATTAATTAAATCGATTGAGCCATATGCTTACATTTTAAGTGATAATACCAAAGAATACCGAGTACATTTAGAATTTTTAGACTTAGAAAAAAAACCAAAAGTTGGAGATTATCTTTATTTACCAGAAAATATTATAAGCGAACCAAATAACTATACTTTCGGACTTATTGGGGGTATTTATGCTAAAAAGAAAGATATTAAAGACGATATTTTAAAAGTAGTAGGTAAGGATTATGAATACTACTTACAAAGATATTATGGATAGGAGGTGTTTTATGAATAATGAATTAAAACAAATCAAAAAAATATATGGCGAAGATACCATGAAACTTTGTCGCACATTGTTTCCAACAATACTAGAGCATGAAGGACTATTATCAAATATCTTAGCCAAACATTTTGCGCCAACTAAATTTTTAGCTAAAGAAATTATCAAAGAAGATAAAGTTAATGAATTTAAAAACTATATTTATGGTTTTTATAATACGGTGGATAATTTGATTACCGTAGATGAAAATCCAACTGACTTGATGAAAAAAGCAGGTTATACTTTATACGAGTGTCATACTGAAGAAGAAATTCAAGACTTTAAAAAATATTATTACCAAGGTGAAGAAATTTGTACTTTTCATGGCAATCGACTTGGTAAGTTTTATGTTTTCTTTGCTATAAAAGATAATGCCGAAGAATTAATAAGGAAAAATTTTCATAAACCTCGTCGCGAAGACGAATATGGCACCAGCGTTATAAGCATTCAATTCTCCAAAGATCCGGAATTTAACACCGTTTCGATTAAAAATCGCTATAATCATGCGGTAGAAAATCCTGACAACACATACTTTAATAATTTAGATAATATCATTCCGGGTTTAACTCATAGTTTTGAAAACTACTATAACTTGAAACTAACTAACTTCAAACCTCCTATTTTAAGCCTAAAACGCTATAGAACAGCAATTGATAAAAAATATCATTTTTTTAATTACAATTATTTTGACCAAATTTATTTTTGTGAAAATAATTATTTGATTAGAAGATTGTTTAAAAATGGTCGCTTTTTAAATATTTACAATTTAGATGAGACATATGTTAAGGAACCGGAAAGATACATATTCATGGATACATATGTGTTGGATTTAGAAACGAATACAATAATTAATTTAATTCCACACTATATCAATGACTTTGATAATGGCTTAGCATTCGCTAAAAGAATAACCGTTACCAAAGATGATCAAACAAATAAAATAATTAAAATTATTAATGCTGATGAAACGACAATAGAGATAACTATTGATAATCAAGGTAATATTACAGGATATAAGAACCACAACTTAACAGAAATTCATGATAATTTCATGCGAACGAATCAGAATTTAAAAACGCTTGATATACCCAATGTAACCAAAATTGGCGATAATTTTCTTATGGATAATGTAGGTTTACAACAAATTAATTTACCCCAATTAAATCAGGTAGGAAGTTCGTTTTTATCAAGTAATGCAAATATTCAAACAGTATTTTTGCCAAACTTACAAAAGGTTGGACATTCATTCTTATTTCATGCAAATTTACTTACAGAACTTGATTTGCCAAACCTTGAATGTACTGGTAGGGCGTTTCTAGGCAATGCCAATAACTTACAAAAAGTTAATTTACCAAAATTAAGAAAAACTAATGATGGATTCTTGGCTGAGAGTAGTATGCTTTTAGAACTTCAACTTCCAAGTTTACAAATAACAGCCGATGATATTAAAGATTATACTCATATACTATGGCATGTATATAATCTTAAATATTTATATTTACCTAACATTTCTTCTGAAATTATCGAGATATTTTTAAAACAAAATCCTACTTTAAAAAATCCCTATTCTGCGGCTTCCGATAAATTTTTAACACCAATAAGTGCAAACGATGAGCAAAATATAGAAAAAAGTAAGCATACAATTTAAAAAAGATAAGAAAGAAATTAATTGTGATATTTCTTTTTTTTGATTCAATGAATTTAATGTGATTTATAAGCTTGGATTTTACTATACAAATTAATCAATAAGTGTTATCATATGGAACAAATATGGGGGAAATATATGGATAGTGCTAAAGCAATGGTTTTACTAGACGGATTACCTAGTACCTATAAAATTAGGAACATTGGTTTTAACTATAACTCTAGGACTTATTGGTTAAAGTTTGGAACATATGATAAAATTTATAATTATCCAACTTACAAAGTAGAAATTATAAATAATTATGATATTCTAAATTTAGATGTTATTAAATTTGTCTATATAAAAAATCGTCAGCAGAATAATATATTTAAAATATTTTGTTTTTTAAGTATAAAGGGAATAAAATTTTATAGAATAATTTTTGAAAACAATTATATACAGGAAGTTTCCGAGTATGAAATTAAATTTGTAACAAAAGAGCAGTTAAATTCTTTAGAATATATTACGAAATTGGCTGAATTAACTTCTGTTAAAACCGAAAGTGGAGAAAATATACTCCTAAAACAATTTCTAAAAATAAATATCGACAATCCAAACACAGCGTTAACAAATTATTTAGGTTTAGATAAAAATGTTAATTTTTCTTCAAATCAAACTTTCTTGATTTTTCCATTTGGTTGTAATTCTAGCCAGTATTTAGCAGTAAAAAATGCAATTGCAAATAGAAGTAGTGTAATAGAAGGCCCACCCGGTACGGGAAAAACGCAGACAATACTTAATATAATTGCCAATTTATTAATAAATAATAAAAATTGTCAGGTGGTATCGAATAATAATTATGCGATATTAAATATCTATGAGAAATTAGATAAATACGAATTAGGATATTTAAGTGCATTACTCGGCAAAAATGAAAATATTACTAATTTTTTAAATAACCAAAACGGACTTGTTTCTAAAAAAGAAGAACAAAATTTTAACTTAGAAATAGCCAGTGAGAAACTACAACTGCTAAAAAATAGTATTTATAGTCTTCAAGCAAATGTTTTAAAAGTATACGAATGGCAGGACGAATACGCCTTATTAACTCAGAAATTAAGTGCTTTAACAAAAGAATATAATCATTTTTGTCTACAATTTCAAGAAATTTTATCATCTTCTATTAAATTAGTAAAATGTAAGGATTCTAATTTACAACGATTATATTTAGAATTATCCAATACTTCCAAAATATCATTCTTAAAAAAAATAAAGTATATTTATTATTATCAAATAGGAGATTTTAATTTTTATAATAAACCAATAAATGAGATTGTTTTGAAAATTCAAGAAAAAATTTACTTAAATAGCATCGAAAAGTTAAAGAACTCTATTATTGAGAAAAAATTAAACATAGATTTTTATAGCACAGAAGAAAAGCAATACATAAATCAATCATTAGAGTATCTTAAACTATATTTAAGATGTCATAATAATAATTTTTATCATTTTACTAAAGATGAGTTAAAGACTTCAGCGCTTAAGTTTGTAAAAAAATACCCTATTGTTCTAAGCACAACTTACTCATCACGAAACAGTTTTAACAGTAATTTTTTGTTTGATTACTTAATTATGGATGAGGCTAGCCAAGTTGATATAGTAACAGGGACTTTATCTTTATCATCTGCTAAAAATTCAGTTATTATTGGCGATAATAAACAACTTACAAATGTTGTACCTAAAGACATCGAAAATTCAGCACACAAAATATTCGAAAAGTATAATCCTCAGGAATACTATGATTACACAAAATATAACTTCCTAAATAGTTTTAAAAATGCTATTTCCGATATACCAGTAGTGCTTCTAAAAGAACATTATCGCTGCCACCCCTTAATTATCGATTTTTGTAACCATGAATTTTACAACAATGAATTGATTATTATGAGTAAGGATAACGGGGAACCTTCACCGATTGAGATAATAAGAACTCCTAAAGGAAACCACAATCGTGGTTTAGCAAATCAACGCCAGGCTGATATTATAACTGAACTAGTAAATAAATACCCAGTATCAGAAAGAAAAAATATTGGCATTATAGCGCCATATAATGAGCAAGTAAAATTATTACAAAGTCAAATAGGAGAAATAGACATCAGCACGATTCATAAATTTCAGGGTAGAGAAAAAGATGTCATCATAATTTCTACAGTTAATGATAACCTTAATAGTTTTATTACTAATGAAAGAATATTAAATGTTGCTATTTCTAGGGCTAAAAAGAAATTGATTATAGTATTAACGGGTAATGAAATAAATAACCGAATTATAAACGATTTAATAAATTATAGTAAATATCATAATTTGAATATAATAAATAGCAATATAGCATCAGTATTCGACCTTTTATATAAGCAAAATGAAAATCTTTTATTAGAATTTTATAAAAAATATGGTAAAACATTGGAATATGATTCAGAAAATATTATTTATTATCTATTAAAAAAAATATTGAAAGATTATAACAATTTAGATTTTGTTATGCATTATTCACTAAATAATCTTATATTTAATAAATCTCTATTAAATGAAACGGAGAAGAAGTATGCTACTAACCATAAAACTCATTTAGACTTTTTAATTTATAACACAATTGGCAAGGAACCAATTTTGGCTATAGAGGTAGATGGGTATAAGTATCATAATAAAAAGACTAAACAATACGAAAGAGATCAATTAAAAGATATGATATTAAAAAAATATTCCCTACCATTATTAAGGCTAAAAACTACTGGAAATAAAGAAGAAGAAAATATAAGAAAATGCTTGAATTCATTAACTCATTAATTTTTTATATTTTTCTTCTAAAATCTTATTATTATAATTATCTAAGTTAAAATTTCTTGATTTTACCTCCTTAGGAGTTGCGGCATCTATATACTTAGAAATATACTCTCTATTGTGATATTTCTCTAAAAAAACACTACTACTATTCATCGTTATACTTCCTATTCTAAAAATATCCTACCATATATTATTAATTTATACTAGACTATGTTATGATATTTATAGAAATGGAGTATCTATAGAAGTAAAAAATTTAAGTAAATATTTTAGTGAAAAAATTTTAAGAAGAGGTTATGATTATTTTTATGATGATAAAGTTAAAGCCATTTATAAATCTAGTAATATTTATGATGCACTTGTTAAAGGAACTTTAAGAATAAACGACAATGTTCCAGCAGGATATTATTTTAAAGGTGATGCTTCTGAGGTAAAAATGTATTTCACTTCATATTCATTTCTTATATGCAATATTCTTGACATAGAATATTTTGCTTTAGAAAATAGTAAGAAAACTAAGTAAAAGATTCTGACTTAATGTTAGAATTTTTTCTTTTGGAATTAAATAGAAATTATTAAAGGTAAATATTGTTTATATTTAAAACAATGACATTTTTTTCTTTTAAACATACAATATTTTAGGTGATAAATATGTCTAAAAAGATTGTGATAGATAGTGGACACGGTGGGGAAGATGGGGGTGCTAGCGGCAACGGGATTGTTGAAAAAGACTTAACTTTAAAGATTTCTAAATATATGCAGAAAAGATTTGATGAACTGGGTATCCCTAATCAAATGACTAGAACCGAAGATATAACTTTAAATCCTGCTGATAGGGTTAATAAAGTTTTAAGTTTTTATGGTGATGGCAAAGATGTTATTGTTTTATCTAATCATATTAATGCAGGTGGTGGCGATAGTCAAAGTGTAACGAATGTATAACAATTAAAGCCAAATAAGTATAAAGAGAAATGGAGAAATGTTATGAATATTAGTTACACTAAGAACGGTGATTATTTACTGCCAAATTTAAAATTATAAGATAAAGAAAAATTTAATATAGGAAAGAAAGTATGGATTATTAAAATTAAATTATATTAAGAAATAAAAGTTAGGGTTATATTTTGATTTACTTGTTAATGATAAATTAAATAAATATCTTTATAATATCGATACTACTGTTATGGAGATGGTGCAGAAGTTAATTAAAGAACTCACTGAAAAAGAAAATATTACTGAAAAATTAAAAGATAGTAATCAAATGTTATGGATAAGTAAAATGAATAGTATTAAGAATATAGCGTAAGAAATTGTTTTAAAGGAATATATCTATGTCTGATATAACTGATAAAGAATTTGAAAAAATATATTTACCAGTATGTATTAATTATGATAACTATTTAAAAGAATTTGTAATCCTACACGAAATTCTTTTGTGGGATTACTCCCAAACCCTTGCTTAGTTGCTAAATAAATAGTATAATATATTTAATAAATAGTTATTTAAAAAATAGGTGATTGTATGAATGTTAATTATTTAGAAAGAAAAAAAAGAACAGGAAAATCAGAAGAACAGATTGATATATCAATTAATATTTTATTTATTTTGAAAGAAATAAGTGAAATATCACTATATCCTTATGCTATACGAAAAGTTATTTTAAAAAAATATAATATTGACATACCCATACAAAGTATTTATACAACAATAAAAAAATATGAAAAGTTAAATTATATTGTTATTGATCATGTAGATGATAATAAAAAATATTATACATTAACTGAAAGTGGGCAAAAGTTTTTAAGTAATAAAAGTTCGTATAGCGAGTTGCTAGTAAAAAAATTATGTGAGGTGTAAAATGAGAACATTTTTAGAATTAAAAGAAGAATATGATAAAATATATAAGAATGGAGAAAGTTTTGTTAGTTTTTTACCTGTACATTTAACTCTAGGAGAAGCTTATAAAATAAAAGGAAAATCCGGAGAAAATAATGAAGAATATTACAAATGGCAATTCTTATATTCGTTAATTTATTCAGGAATGTATCCTAGAGAAAATATAGGGGTTGAAGTACATTTCCCTAAGGGAAATGTGAATTCCAATCCGATAAAATTTGATGCAGCTATTTTTGATTCTGCAGATTGGTTTGAAAAATATAAAAAATATCATTTAGATAAAGATCAATCTGCATTAGATTGGTTGAGAATTCACTTGATTGGAGTTATAGAATTTAAAAAGGATTCTGAAAAAGATGTTGAAAAAGTGTATAATCAACAATTAAAACCTGCTATGAAAGAGTCTGAGTCAAAGTTTTGCATTGGAATATTATATGATACTGAAAGATTATATTTGTTTCAAAAAAAGGAAAATAAATATATAAGACTGGATGACTCCTACAATTTAAAAGGTGATGAAAGTCAAATTAAAGAACTTTCTATACATTTAACAGATGCATATTACAAAATACCAACATTAGAACAATTAATAAAACATGTTTATAAAGTAAATATAGATAGATCAAAAAGAACAGTAGATGACCTTGAAACTGTTACAGGCGTATATAGTAAGCAACTCACTGAAGGAATTTCATCAATATTAAGAGTTATGGATAAAGTTGGTATGAAAAATCAAAGAGGTTATGAAATACTTATTCAAACGCTCGCATTAAAAATATTTGATGAGAAAAGAAGCATGAATATTGATCCAAAAGCTTATTTAGAATTTTATAAGACAGATGAAGAATCAAAAAAATTAAATTTATTATTTTATATAAGTAAAGATGAATTAAATGCTTCGTCTTTAAATGACGATATAATTCAAAATTTTATATCAAGAATGCGCAAATTATATAATGAAGCCTCTGAGGTATATCATTATATATTAAAAAGAGATGATACAGAAACTATAACTTGGAAAAAAGAAGAACATGTTAAAGTAATAAGTGAAATTGTGGAGCAATTGCAAGATTATAGCTTTATTAAATCACATAAGACTGACTTATACCAATTAGTCTTTTATAAGTTTGCAAATGAATTCTCAAAGGCTGATAAAGGACAATTTGTAACGCCAATACCTTTAATTGATTTTTTAGTTGAACTAGTAAATCCACGTAGCAACGAGAGCATAATTGATCCGACTGTTGGAATTGCAGATTTCTTATCTGTATCATATGTTAATTCAAAAGGTAAATTAGATGATAAAAATATTTATGGTATTGATAATGATGAACAAATGATTATGCTTGCTCAGTTAAATATGTTATTAAATGGTGATGGTAATTCTATTTTGAAATATAAACCAGATAAAGGATCGATAGTTTGGAAGTTTGATGATAGAAATAATTTAGTTAAGTTAAATCCATCTATCCATAAGAATGGAAATTGGGATGAATGGAAGGATGAAACTAAGTTAAAAAAGTTTGATGTTGTTTTGACTAATCCTCCATTTGGTGAAGACAGAAAATATGAGCCTAGAAACCAAGCTGATAAAGAAATAATCGAAATGTATGAATTATGGAATATTGCAAGAAGTGGGAATTGGATAGATTTAGGTGTAGTTTTTTTAGAAAATGCTTATAGAATATTAAAACCTGGTGGTAGAATGGGAATTATACTTTCTAATTCAATTGCATCTGTAAAAAGATGGGAAAAAGCTAGAGAATGGTTTATGGATAAAATGAGGATAGTGGCATTATTTGATTTGCCAGCTAATGTTTTTGCTGATACTGGAGTAAATACAACTTTAGTTATAGCTTATAAGCCTAAAAATGAGAGCAATTTGAAAAATCTTCAAAATAACGATTATGAAATATTTGCAAAAGATATTAAAAATGTTGGCTATGAAGTTCGAACACAAAAAAGAATAAAATTTTTCAATCCTATATATAAAATAAATGCTGAAAGTTTTGAAGTAGAGCAAGATGCTGAAGGAAATCCTATAGTTGATGAAGATTTTACTGAAACTATTTATGAGTTTAAAAAGTGGTGCCTTGGACAAGAAAGCGAATTGCAAGATTTGTTTATAAAGGAGAAGTAAAAGAATGATAATATCATATGATAAAATAAAAAAATATAAAAATTTATCATCATCACAGCTTGAAGCATTTAATTTTAAAAATAAAAATATATTTAAATTAAGCCAATTATTATATAGAAATTTACAGACTAGCGACAACGGAATAGAAGTTGGAAGTATAAACTATATAAAAAAATCCGAAAAAATTTTTATGAAGGCAAAAGCACTGCAAGCATATAATTATTTACCTGTAATAAACGCAGAAACATCAGAATTTATTAAACCAAATTGTTTTGTAAATATGGAATTGTTGGCAGGAGATATTATTTTGTCTAAAGATTCTAATATTGGTGAAGCGTGTATATTGGATAAAGATTATTCTAATGTTATGTTAAGCAATGCACTGTATAAGTTGCCAATTAAAAAGAATAAGTTATATATATTTTCGTTTATGAAAAGCTCTTATTTTAAAAAACAATTAGATATTTTGTCTCCAAGAGGGGCAACTATTAGGCATGCTGGTAAAAGATTTTTAGATTGTTATATTCCATTTCCAAATAGTACTGAAGTTATTAATTTTATTGAATGCCTTGCAAAAAGCATTATTGATATAGAGAAGAATATATATATTAAAAATGATAAAATACTTAATTATTTTGATAATAATTTAAAAGATAATTGTATTATTAAAAAAAATTGTATAACTGCATTACACTTTTCTGAAGTTAAGAATATTGGCAGACTAGATGTTGGTATATTTTCTGAAAGTTATAAAAAAATAAATTATTATATAGAAAATTATAGATATGGACATAGAAATCTTGAAGATTTGGGATATGAAATATCAAGGGGACAGAACTTGCAAATTAGTAATATTGGTAAAAGTATATATACAAAAAACAAAATAAATGAAGATTATTATCAACTCATATTATCCAATTCTATAACAGATTATATGTCATTTAGAACTGAAGAATACCTAGGATCAAAAAAAAAATTAAAAGAAATAAAATATGGTGATATAATATTTACTTGTAGAGGAAATTTAGGAAGATGTTTTATTAACTGTTCTGAATCTAAAAAAATGATTACAAATATTGATAATGTTCATATAAGTAATAAAAGTTCATCGATTGAAGAAAAAATAACTATTGGGTGTTATTTGCATTATCTAAAACATAATAACTATTTAAAAAACATATCTATTCAAGGATCTGGAGCTGACAGTTTCACTAAATATCATTTTGACATGATCAAAGTTCCTAATTTTCCTGTAGATTTTCAAAAAGACATATATGATATTTATTGCTCAAAAATAAGAACGAATTTTGACATAAATAATATTTCAAGTTCTTTGAGTGAATTAGGATTATTTCAATTAGAAAAAGCAAAAGAGATAATAAAAAAGTATATTGATTTTACATTTTCTAAAATAGTTAATGATGAATTTGTAAATATAGAAAGAATTTTTTTGGATTTAAAAAATGAGTTGATTTTGTTATAAGGAGGTTTATATGGAGAAATATGAAGATATACAATTAGCTGAAAATATCGAAATTGAAAAATATGACGATTTATCTGAAAATGAATATTCAAAAAAAAGAGAGCTGTTATCTAATACTAAGATTGTAAAGCAAAGTTGGTCAATAATAGAAATTTACCAAAAAATTAAAAATAATAAATTGATATTAGATCCACAATACCAGAGAAATGTCATATGGAATAATGAGAAAAAAATTGCTTTTATAGAATCATTATATATGGGGATAATTATACCACCTGTTTATGTAGTTGAGATTCCTAGCGATAATGTTTTAGAAGGTAGCAAATATGAGGTGGTTGATGGAAAACAGCGCCTCTCCACAATTAAAAGTTTTATAAATAATGATTTTAGACTAAAAGAAAAATACTTAGAATATTATGCTGACATATTTAATGAAAAAAATTTTGATAGTATTCAAAATGAATACAGTATTTTAACTAATGAGATGCTATCTTCTGTATTAGATGTTTATGTTATTACAGCAAATTCACCAGAGTTTACAAAATATGATATATTTTCTAGACTTAACAAGGGATCTGAAAAATTAAAGGTTAATGAAATTAGGAAAGCTATATATAGGTCACATGTGACGGATATAATAGAAAACTTTGTCAATAAATATTTAAGTGATAAGGTCTTAAAACAAGCCTATTGTCAAATATTTACTAAAAATAGTATTAAGCATTATGATGATTATGGTAGATTCTATAAGAGCTTAGCTTTTTATGAAAAAACTGATATTTCAAAAGGAATAGTAATTGATTACAATTCTAGGCCAAGAGAAATGATAAATAATGTTTTGCAATCTTATCAGAAAAACAGTGACATAATACAGGATGAAACCGTAAATATAATATTAGAAAAAACATTAGAATTGTTAAGAATATTTAAAGATAATCAATTTAGTGAGTATTTTATTGACGCTTTAATCCCTTTTTCTATACAATATTGGGACTTAATTTGTGAAAATATTGATATAATAAAAAACGATGAAACATTAAATAGTACTTTTGTTAAATCTCCATCTACAACTACAAATATTAACAAGCGAGTTGCAAGAATTGCTGAAATTTTAAATTATGAATAATAGTGAAATAAAATTAAAAATTTGTAAATCAACCATTCTTTATGATTTTTTAACAAAATATAATTTATTAGAAAATTATATAAGAAAAATATTTGAGGAAAGCGTTGTTAATTTGGATACTATTAATAAAAATTTTTTATATTTTTATTATGGTACAAAAATTGATATTTATATGGAATTTCAAAATAGTAAAATAATGAGTGTTCCATTTGAATTTAACAATAGTGAAAAATTTAAAAAAATTACATTTAATCAAATAATTAAAATTCAAAAGCAAAGAAATATAATAAAGAAGTTAGATGGTGATATTCAGTCTATTCAATCAAAGACTTATTATTCGATTTGTGATTTGTGCATAAAATTAATTTCAATGAGAAATAAATTAGCACATGAAATATGCGAATGCAATTTTAAAAATAGTGATATAGTTGAAAAATTATCAGACGAAAACATATGCAAATATATTGAAAAATATAATTATGATTTTAATGTAAGTCAAATGAGCGATGATGTAAAGGACATATTTAGTAATGTTGTATATATAGATGTTGTTATGGAAAAGTTATAATAAATTTAAAAATATATTAGAGTATTAAGTACTCTTTTTTATTTTGATATTCAATACTTTTGTCGAATATTGTTGAATGATTACCTATAGAAATAAAAGTAATTGGTGTTGTAATTATATTAGCCATAGGGAATGTAGCTAGTACATTTAAACATATATAAATATAAAATAAGAAAAAATAATAGCTATTAATGAAGAAAATGAAATTAGAAAGCGTTTTTATACATTAAAGAATAATGTATGATAATTAATCGGTGAAGAACTGAATATATATTAATCCAACAAAAAGATTGAAAATATTCCCTTATTTTTGTTGCGAACTAATGTGTTCAGTTCTTTTTATGTGTTCCTAAAAAGACTGGCAAAGAAAGGAGAATAATATGGAACTACTAAACTTGATAATCTTATATTGGAGAAATAATGGAAAAAGAGCCATTTATAAGTTTAGCATTACCAGAATCAGTATTAGGAGATAATAGATTAACTTACTTTGAGATAATATTATTAATAGACATTGTGTCACTATGTAAAAAAATGGCTATTGTTGGCCTATTAATAGGTATTTTATGAAGAAGTTTGATTGTACCAAACCAACTGTATCAAAAAGTATAAGTAGTTTATCAAAAAATGGATATATTGATATAGAAATTAA
>CAKOMC010000037.1 GCA_934096535.1 uncultured Bacilli bacterium
TTTCATAGAGCTTTAAACTCTATGAAAATTTTAATTTAAGTAGTATTTTACTCGATTTCTACTATTTTATACAAATAAAGGCTGTTATAAAATCAAATTTTAATATTGTTACTGATTTCTTGACTAGATAAACTAGGTTTAATAATATTAAAAGTTTTTTTATACTAAAAAAGAGTAGTGCTTAAAAAATGTTATTAACTTAAGAAAATGAAGGTAAAAGGATTTGCACTTTTATCTTTTTTTAATATGATTATCTTGAAAGATAAAGAGGTAATAGATTAGTTAGATATAAAATGTATAATATTCATAAAATAAAGAGTATTATAGGAAGTCCGAATTTTGTTAAATTTTGTAGATTAAATATGAATTATTTCATTAAAAGCAGAAAAATAAATCCAAAGGATATCATTTATTACCAACTTAATAAGAAAGGCTTAAGCACAAAAATGGAAATATTAAACTTTAATAAAATCAACTATGTTAAAGATGTAAGTTCTCTTGCACTTTTTAAACAAAGAAAAAAAATTAAATCCAGGGGCATTCATATATTTAATGCAAGAATCGCTTAAATCATTTTATTCATAATTTAAAAATGAAGTGAAAGTAAATAATAATATGGCGATTGGCATCTTTAAAAACACTTTAATTTATATTTTATTAGAAGAAAACCCAGATAAAATGAATGAAATGATGGATAAATTTCAACAAAAAATAAATCGGTTTATGGTTCCAGTAAAACCTAATAGGCAAAATAAAAGAAATGAAAATCCTAAAAATAGACATCATGTTAATCAAAGAAAGACATTTTAATATTGAATTTTAGTAGTCGCATTACAATAAAATATGGGTTAATGGGAACCTTGCCATTTTTATTAAATAACAAAAACAAGAAACAATTTTATAATCATTAAAATCATTTCTTGTTTAATTTGTTTCTTAAGTTAATAACATTGCATTTAATATACTTTTTTAATTCTTTTCTATTATCTTATACTACTTTTTTTAATTTAGAAAATTCATAACTAAATCAATCATAACTTCTTTTTCTTTCGGATTAGACTCGGCAATAAGTAAAGTTAGAGAAGCTAAAGTATTATTATCAATAACTTGTTTATTTTCTTTATATAGAAGATGATAATAATTTAGAAAATAAATAAATAAAGTTGCTGCTATTCTTTTATTACCGTCAATGAAAACATGGTTTTTAACAATCATATATAAAAAGTTAGCAGCCTTTTCTTCAATACTTTTATAAACATCATTACCATCAAAGGTTTGATAAATATTGCCGATTATTGATTGTAAGCCTTTATTTCTTTCAATGGCAAAGATATCACTTTCTTCATTGGATCTTAATTTATTAATCACTTCTAAACAGTCTTCATATCTTATTTGTTTTTGACTACTATTTCCCTTAGGTTTTAATAAGTTTCGATGGTCATAATCATCTAAAAGGTCAAGGGCTTTAGAATAAGTGGCAATTACTTTTAGAATTTCTTTAGCATCAACATTTTCTAAATTTTCATTTGTTCTATTGGCAATATCTATTAATTTCACAGTCTTTTCTAAATAATCTAATCTTTTTTGATTTATGGCATAACCCTTAATTAAATAGTCTTTTAATATTTTATTAGCCCATTTTCTAAAAATGATACCGTTTTGAGATTTTACTCGATAACCAATCGAAATAATCATGTCAAGATTATAATATTCAATATCACGGGTAACTTTTCTGTTGCCTTCATTTTGAACTGTCGCAAATTTTGCGACAGTTGAAGTATCAAGTTCTTCTTTTAAAGCATTGTTAATATGTTTTCCTATAGTTTTAATATCTCTATCAAATAATATTGATAGCTGTTCACGATTTAACCAAACGGTTTCATCTTTCACATTAACTTCTAATTTTACATTTTGATTTTCAAATAATATTATTTCATTTTTCATGTTGACCTCCTGTTTGTTTTAATTTAATTTATTATACTCTTCATCACTTACTGGTTGGCACCATTCATTTGATGTATTTTCTCCTAGAACTTCAATAGCTATATGACTAAACCAAGAATCTTTTTTCGCACCATGCCAATGTTTAACATTTACTGGGATAGTAATAACGCTACCCGGTTTTAATAAAACAGCTTCTTTGCCTTCTTCTTGATACCAACCAAAACCAGCTGTACAAATTAATATTTAACCGCCATCTTTAGTTGCATGATGAATATGCCAATTATTACGGCATCCTGGATCGAAAGTTACATTAGCTAAAAATAATGGACATTCCTTAGGATTAGTTAAGGGATTTAAATAACTATTACCAATAAAATACTTAGCATAAGCCCTACTTGCTTCTCTTAATCCAAATACATTTTCTTTTGCAAATTCTTTCTTATTATTCATAATTTTTTCTTTCTTATTTTCTAATATATTTCTTAAATTATTATAAACTTTTTTAGAAATATATAAATTTAATTTAATATAATTTTTGTTCTAATTATTTTGGTCTTTTAAGCTTAGTTTTTCTTTTAGTCGTTTTATAAAAAAGGTCTGACTTGGATTAATACAAGTAAGAGCTTCTTCTAAAGTAAACCATTTTATTTTATCCATTTCAGGGAATTCTTTAATACTACCAGACTTAGGTGGCCATTCTAAAGTAAAGTTATTACTTTTAAAATTAAAAATATCACCGTCAAAGTAACTTTCAAACATAATGACTAGTTTATTATTAGATACTTTTTTTGAAGCTAAGTAATCTATTTTATTATTTAAAATCAAATTGGTTTCTTCACTACTTTCTCTTATAGCAGCATTTAAAACTTTTTCATTAGATTCTACTAAGCCTTTTTGGACTGACCAAGCGCCCTTATCTAATTTATCCCAATAAGGTCCACCAAAATGAGTTAGTAAAACATAATATTGATTATTTTCTTTTTTCCACAATAATATTCCCGAACTTCTTTTCATTTTCATAATCTCCTTAATCTTTATAAACTTCTTTTAAAAGATTAAATACAGCCCATGCTTTTGGCCAGCCTGCATAAAATGCAATGTGAGTTACAATGCCAACCATTTCTTCTTTAGATATGCCATTTTTCTTAGCATTTTCTAGATGATACATTAATGAATTATCAGTTATACCCATAGACATTAAAGATACAACCGTAATAATACATCTTGTCTTTAAATCAATAGAAGTATCATTCCAATTTTCTCCAAATAAGATATCATCATTATAATGAGCGAAATTAGGCGCTAATTTTCCTAGTTGGTCTCTACCTGCAGTTTGTTTTATCATTTTTATTCCTCCTTCAAGTGTCATAGTTATTATATAACACCTAGAGTTAATTCCAAGTCAAGAGTAAATTAACATAAAATTTTAAAAAAAGTAGCATTAACTACTCTTCATTATTATCAAATAATTTTTTTTGCATACCGTAAGGATTTTCCATATATAATTTATATAATTGATAGATATCGGTATCTTCATATTTTACTTCTTGAAAGTCTTTATTTAAATCTAATATTTTAGCATTACGATAACTTATTAAAATTGGCGAGTGGGTTGCTATTATAAACTGACTACCTTGTTTTACTAAGTCATCAATTAGACAAAGTAAAGATAACTGACTCTGGGCTGATAAGGCCGCTTCTGGTTCATCTAAAATATAAAGTCCATGATCAGTAAAACGATTTTGCATTACTTTTAAGAAAGATTCACCATGGGAACACTTATGAAGATCACCACCATAATATTTATAAAGTCTAACATATCCGCTTTGGGCTAAATTCTCTATTTCTGATGAAAAGTTATAAAAGCTTTCGGCTCTTAAGAAAAATTTCATTTTTGGTTTATAAATATTGGTAATTCTTAAATATTTATATAATTCGGATGTGGTATCATTAGTATCATAAGTAAAGTTTTGAGTACCACCTTCTTTGGGTAAGCCTAAATTAACGGCGATGGCTTCGATGAAAGTTGATTTACCAATACCATTTTCGCCAATAAAGAAAGTTACAGGGCTATCTAGTGTTAATTCTGTAAAGTTTTTGACTACGGGAATAGTAAATGGATACTTAGAAAAATCTGGTATCTTTTCTCTATCTAAAATTATTTTAGTTAAATAAAGTTGGTTGTTAAAATCCATATCCTATCCTCTATTATATAGTTAAATTTTTTCAAATTTATTTTACTCTTCGTATTTTTCTTTTTCCCAACGGGCAAAAATACCACAAGGTAATACTAAATCACTATTTTTTACTGGTAAGCCTAATTCGTCACTAGTAATATACCCCTTATTTTTAATGCAAAGTTTTAAGACATCTTCTAAAACATTCATCGATAAACCCGTTGTATAAGAATTAATTAAGAAAAGAATGGCATCATCACTTAATATTTTGCTACAAGCTTCGACTAAAGGATATAAATCTTTTTCAATGTCCCAAACCTGGCCGTTACTTCCTCTACCAAATGATGGGGGATCCATTAAGATAATATCATATTTATTACCACGACGAATTTCTCTATCGACAAACTTTTTACAATCATCAACAATATAACGAATTGGTTTATCACTAAGACCACAGGCAGAAGCATTTTCTTTTGCCCAATCAACCATACCTCGGCTAGAATCAACATGAACAACACTTGCCCCCGCACTTAAAGCCGCCATCGAAGCGGCCCCAGTATACGCAAATAGATTTAATACTTTAACTTCTCTTTTAGCTTCTTTTATCTTACTAATTAACATATTCCAATTATAAGCTTGTTCCGGAAATAAGCCGGTATGTTTAAATCCCATTAACTTTAAATTAAAAGTTAAATCCCGATAACTTACTTGCCAACTAGAAGGCATTTTAATATTTTTGATATCCCAAGAACCGCCCCCTTTATTACTTCTATTATAAATGGCATCTATCTTCCCATTATAAGGATTATTAGAAGGCCATATAATTTGGGGATCTGGTCTTTTTAAAATAACATTATTCCAACTTTCAATTTTCATTCCATTATCCACATCAAGGATTTGATAATCTAAAAAATCTCTAACTAATTTCATAAAACCACCTAACTAAGTAAATATTTAACTAAAGGATCGATAAGTTCTAATATACCATGAGTATAGAAGAAGAAACCTAAAACAACTACTTGAACACTAGTTTCATAATATAAATTAATACTTGTAAGAAGTCCTAAAACCATAAAGGCTATTAAGGTAAATATTCTTAATTTATACATTCTATCTCTACGATCATTATAATAACTGGTCTTAAGTAACTTAGCTATCCCCATTAAAGCGGTCCAACTAAGAACGGAAGCTGCTAACTGAAAGGGATTATTAAATGAAAAGAATAATCCTACTATACCAACACCTAGACTAATTATCATAGTATATAATCCTTCGAAATCTTTTGATTTTCTAGTTAATATAAACTGAATAAAATTTAGGATAGCATAAAGTATCATAATCGTAAAGAATAAATTTTTAATATCAGTTATTTTAAATGTTGGAAGTATTAACATAACAATACCTATAATAATTAAGATAGTATCAATTACCATATCTACTTTTTGTTTTAATTTCATAAATCTCACCATTTTTCTTATTTTTATAATTTTAAATTATTTATTTTTTGGATATCTTGGGCTAACTTATTTAAATAAGTACCTAAGTCTTCTTCTATTTTTAAAGTACTATAATTTTCTAATAAGGGTGTACTTTCTTTTACGGCCACACTAGTTTTAACAACATAGGTCATAGGAATATCGTTATTAGAATCTCCAATACTCATTACTTCGTATGAATCTAAATCTAAATATTCTAAAACTTCACTAATACCTTTACCCTTGGTATTATTTTTATTATTAATATCATGGAAATAAGTTTTATTAGGAATTCTTTTTTCTAAATAAATAGCTTTGGAAGAATTAACTATAGCTACTTCGGGTATTTGGTCTTTGAATAAATATTTCATAGTAATCATTCGTTCATAATTATTAGATGTAATAGTAAGGCCAACGATATCTGTACTTATATCATCATTTTTACGAATATAATAGTTATTACTAGCTTCATGGGCTAATAATTTACAATTATGACTACTAGTGAATGCAAATATTTTCCTGATAGTCTTACGCGATATTTTACTAGCATAAATTATTTCATTATTATCATATCTTTTAACTAAAGCTCCATTACAGGCAATAATTATAGGATAAACGCTTAATTTACGCGCTAAGTTTCTAGCATGAATAAAGTTTCTACCCGTAGTAATAATTACTTTAATTCCCAAGTTGTTTAAGCGTTCTAATGCTTCTATTATTTTCTCATCAACCTTTTTATTTACTCTTAACGTTCCATCTATATCTATAAATATGGCTTTTAGCAAGTTAATCACTCCAGTCCTTTTTATTATACTATTTTTAATTTAAACAAGTCTATAGTTTTTAAATTTAATCGTATTAAATTCTATAAAAAAGATTCCAAGAATCAGTAAACTAAGTACTCTTGAAATCTTATAAGTTTATTTTATCTTTTTATTAATTAGAACTGTTCTTAATTTATTTCTATTGCCACCATAAATATCAGAAAAATAATCATCACCAATTATAAATACTTCATCTGGTCCTAAATTTAAGTCATAAAGAGCTTTTTTAAAACTAGATTTTAAAGGTTTATAAGCAAAACCTATGTAATTAATCCCAATATTCTTTAGATACTTCTTTCGTATTTTGACAATAGCCATTACTTAGAACAACAATTTTTAATTTACTTTTAGCCATTTGTAACCATTGTTTGTTGCATTCGGGTATATCTTTACAATCAAAACGTAAAGTTTCATCTAAATCAATAATAAATCCTTTTATCCCTTGAGTTATTAAGTCGTCTAAATTATCGCTTGATAGCTCTTTGATATCACTAATTATTAAATCTGGTTGAGGATTTTTACTTAGATAGTAATTTAAAACTTTAAAAATAATATCGCAAAATTTGTCAATCATTTTATTCTTATTAACGTAATTTTCTTACTAGTCGCATGACATCCTCATGGATATCTTCTCTACTACGCATTTCGTTATCCTTAGTTACATTTACGGTACTCCATTTCAAATAATTACTAACAAATTGGGCTGATTCATAAATTTTTCTTTGAGTATCAACACTTTTTTCAAAGATATCTTTTTGAACGCCATCATTAGTTTCTCTGGCTAGACGAAGTTTAGTTAAAGTGTCAAAATCACCATTAAAGAAGACTACTAAATCAGGTTCACCAATACCTAAATTATAATATTCATAGGCTTTCATTTTAGCAATCATATCTTTCTTTTCATCTTCATCCTTACATTTTAAAGTTTGATAAATAAAACTAGAGGTCGTATAACGATCTAAAAGAATAGTTTTTCCTTCCGCATAATATTTCTTTAAATAATTACGCCATACATATTCTCTATCAATGGCATAATAACTTTCAATTACTTCATCGGGAATTTCATCTAATTCTCCTAGTTTTCCTTTTAAAAACTTAACTGCCATAATTCCAGAACCAAAGCCATAACTTGGGAAATGCCATTGTTCACATTTGGTTTCACTCTCTAACGCTTTTTTTAATAATTCTAACTGAGTTGATTTACCAACACCATCACAAGCTCCTTCTAATACAATTAATCTTCCTTTATTTTCCATAATCTAATTCTCCTTATTTTTTTTGTTTATTTTTTTAATTAATTTTATAATTTTCTTTCTAATCTAATAACATGACAAGGACTACTACATTTATAGTCATTAAACATACAACGATATTTATTTAAATATGTTGCCACTACTTTAGCTTGCTTTTGATAAGCCACCTTTATGCTGGGATTAGTTGCTAAATCTGCTTTTGTTAATAATTCGTTATAAATATAAGGAATTACTTCTAAAGTATACATACGAGCGATTTCACTTTGAGCACGCATACAACATCTTTCTTTACTAACATAATTAAATAGATTAGCTAATGTGGCATTCATATTTACTTTAACATTCATTCCTAAAGGATAAGTTTCTTTAATTTTATTAATATCATGAAGATATTCTTTTATAAGTTCTGGGTAATCATTTAAAAATAAAGGAACCACAAAAGTAATTTCTTCCTCAGGCACTTTCATTTCTAAATCAATAGTGCGATGTCTTTGATTTTGAGCAAGACATGAAAATGATTGATAATTATTATAACTTATATTAGAAGTTGTTACTTCATTAGGAAAATCGATGGCACTAAATTTATTTCTTTTTGCAAATAAAGATAAATCTACACTCTTAGTATTGGCAAAAAGTAGGGAATCATCACCTTGATAAGTAAGATATAAAATATTTTTACCCCGAAGTTTTACTTCGGCTTCTAGGGTATCATCACTTGTAATCATCTCATAAACATCATTTTTAGTTAGTAAAACTTTCTTATCTTTTAGAGCCTTGATAAATTCTTGCATTTCAGGTACACATGATTTTTCAAAATCGTCTAAGGGATTATTAATTACTCTTTCCATCATATAAGCAATTTTATTAATTTGAGCAAAAGGGACAGTATAAGTAATACTAGTACGCGTAGCAAGTCCCAGAAAATTACGCGCATTTTCTTGAGCTTTTTCTCTAATCATGCGGGTAGCCTCATTATCGCTTTTAGCCGTTTTCCGAAAATAATCCCAGTAGTCTTTAGTTATAACTTTTTCAAATATTTCAAGCCATTTATGATATAACCCTATTTCTGTTTTAGTGTTATATTCACTTTCTTTAGCCTTAGTATACCTAAGCGATAACTCATCAGCAGCATATTCTTTCTCATTATTTAAAATTAAGCATAATCTTCGGGATATTCCTGTTATTTCTAGACTTACGACTTCTTGTTCCGATGGCGTTGTATGAGCTTGCAAAATTGTGGAAATACCTCTTCGTATAAGATTTGCCCCCGAATTATTTTTTCTAATATCCGCCGTGGTAACTAATCTATCATCGTTACTTTTAGCAACGCATACGGCTGCTCTTACTCCGGCTTCATATAAAGCCTTTTTTTGGTCATATAAACCGTTCTTTACAAACCCATTGGGTGATAATTGTATATCTATCATTAAATTTCCTCTTCCTGTTATAAATTTTTTCTTTTAAAAAGTAAGCAAATCACTCTTCTGACTTGCTTACCATATAAATTAATCCAGCGGCGCCCACACAAATGGCTAAAACAACAACAATAACTACTGCTGTTTTGGTCTTTTCTACTTTTTCAGGGGCATCTGCTACTACTTCTAATCCTAATTCTTCAATTAAATTGGCGCGTTCATCAAGATTATAATAATCGTTAATAGCGGCTAAAATTTGTTCTTTGTTGGTTTCACCAAAACCACTGTAACGAGTTTTGCCGATAACGATATAAGGAACGCCATACTCACTGTCTTTAAAATGCTCAGCTACTTTAGCTAAGGCATTACTGTTCGTTGTATTATACCATGTTTCATATTTTACTAAGTTAAATTTAGATTTTTCTTCATCACTTAAAGATTTAACCCATGTAAAGAATTCTTCACAATGAGGACATCCTTTACCATAGAAAATATAAACATTAGCAGCTTCTTTTTCTCCATCAGCTAAACAAACAATTGGCACAAAAAGTAATACAAGAGCAATAAGCAAGTTACATATCTTCTTCATTTTACTACCTCCTTAATCGATTATACTATAAAAAAGAAAATTAGCCAAAATAAATCGACTAATTTTGCTATTTTTTTTGAGTTTTTATTTTAAGTAAATTTATCCTAAGGCTACATCCAGAATCATCATAATGATAAATCCTCCTAAGGTATACATAGTTATCATATTTTGGTTATGATTTTGTTGCGACTCCGGAATTAATTCTTCAACAACGACAAATATCATAGCACCAGCAGCAAAGGAAAGCAAAAATGGCATAATATATTGAATTTTTAAAACCAGTAAAGCTCCCATGATGGCAGCAAGAGGTTCCACAATTCCACTTAAAGCCCCAATTATAAAGGCTTTTGTTCTACTCATTCCTTCCCTTCTTAGAGGTAAAGAAACGGCACAACCTTCGGGAAAGTTTTGAAGACCAATTCCTAAAGCTAAACCTAAAGCTGCAAGAACGGTGGCTCCTTCTAGTCCGTAAACAATGGAACCAAAGGCTACACCAATTGAAAGACCTTCTGGAATATTATGAATAGTAATAGAACTAACAAGCAAAAATATTCTTTTAGAAGTCTCATCTTTCTTTTGTTTAGCCATCATTTTAGAAAACAATTTATCAGTTAAAAATAATAATAAACCGCCACAAAGAAATCCTAAAGGAACAATAACATACGGTAAAAAAGCCATGTTACTTGCCTCTTTAATTGCCGGAGCAAGTAAAGAAAAGTAAGAAGCCGCTAGCATTATACCAGCCGAAACACCTAATAAGATATCCGATACATTTTTATTAACTTTTTTAAAGAAGAAAACTATTGCTGAACCTAAAGCTGTTATTAAAAAAGTAAAAGTTGCAGCTAAAAACGCCTGCATTACGACATTTAAATTTATAAACCAATCCATAAAATCACCTACTTTATGATATGAAATAAATAAAAATACTTGTAGGCGTTTTAATTATATGGTATATTCTTGATATGCCCATTTAGTATAATGGTATTACAAATCCATGGTAAGGATTAAAAGTAAGTTCGATTCTTACATTGGGCACCATTAAAGATTTATCCGAACTAGAAATAGTTCTTTTTTTGTTTAAATATATATGGTAGTCGAAAAGTGGCTGAATATATTGCCATTGTTTTTAAAACTGTATATACCATAATTGGAGTGATAATATGTACATAGAAGATGAATATACAAAATTAAAAATTTAGTTAATAAAGGATATAAAAAAAGAAATAATTGCATTTGCAAACATTAAGGGTGGAAAACATGTTAAAATAATAAGTAATTAAGGGAGGCTTACTTTATGGAAGAAATAAAAAAAGAAAGAAATTTAAAGGATAATAAAGAAAAAGTGTTAAATGAAGCAAACGTATTACTTATATCAGATATTCAAGATGATTATGACGAAATCGTAAAATATGGTTTTAAAAATGTTGATTATTTCAAATCTATTATAAGGGCAGATTCTTATTTTGCTAAACATCAAGATGATTTAGAAAAATATCACATCATTTTAAAAGGAAATCAAAATGTTCAAAATTGTTGTTTTGGAGGAGATGTTGACCTAGATAGAACCATCGACAAATTAGGAGGTAACAAACATATTCTTAAAACATCTCTATATAGATATGATTATCCAGATCATATAAAGTTAGTTACTTATTTGAGTGATAGAAATAATTGCAGAGGTTGGTGTACACAAGAATTAACTTATCAAGGCATTTATGATAGAATTGTCGAAAACATGTTAATTAATCATACTTTAGAAAATGTCGATTTAAAAGATAAAAAATTTGTACCTATTCAAGACTATATTAATCCAAATAGATCACCCCTACCAACAAAAAAATGCGATTTGAAAATATTATATCTAGATTCTATAAGCGTTAACAAGTATGCTGAAGGAATTGCCAATGAACTAGGATTAAGTATTGATTTTAAAGAAGACAATAATTTTAGTTTAGGTAGATATGTTAAAGGTAATCTTGGCAAATATGATATTATTATTGTAACTCGTATATATTCAGGTAATCTTTTAAGTATGAATCATGAAAGTACAGAACAATGTAAAGATACAGGAAAAGAATTAACTCTTTTTGTAGCACAAGATAACATTTGGTGTGATATTGATAGTGATTTAGCAGATGGAATTAAATTAGGGTATGTGTTTGGAGGAAACTGTGCTCCAGATTATGAATATCACAGCAAAGAAATTAGAATTTTAAGACAGCCAATTAAAGTTGATGCAAAAGATGAATATTTGCTAAAATATGTTTCAAGAGAATATTCGCGGATGAAAGGTATTATAGAAGCATCAGTAAATTTTTATAATCAAGCTTTATTGCAAAATAATAAACCTACAATAGTTGATTTAGATTTCAAAACAGCAGAAGAATTAGATCAAGATTATGTAAATGCTAAAGAAGTTAAAGAAGCAATTAGAGAAGCAGAACTTGCTCCTATAAGATTATTTGATAATATAAGATATTCAATTACAAGTTATTTGAATTATAGAAAAAACGGGTTAATTAATCAAGTTCCCGAAGGATTAAAAATTACTGAAAGCAAAGACGGTATTAAAGTGGAAAATATATATCAAGGCAGAACATTATGTACTCTTGTTTTTCCTAAAAAATATAAACATGATAATTTGAGAGTATTTGAAATTCAAACTCTATCTAAAAAAGGAATTCTATCTAGCCCACAAACACTTGGGGTATATACGAGTGAATATGAAAATTTTGAAAGTATCCCAAATAGACCAGATGAAAAGCAAGAAAATGCTCTTATAGCTATTAAAAAGAAAATTAATGTTGTTTTAGAGCCATTAATTGAAGATGCTTGGAAAAAGCATTTAGAACAAGAATCAGAAACATCAAACTTAAAAAGAAGTAATAATAGAAATAGAAGAAGATATTAAAAATATATTATAATTTAATTAAGAATTGATACAAATAGTGTAGTTCCTAATTTAGTGAAAAAGTTGTAGATAGCAACCGCTATCGCACACTATGAAAATTAGGCGAACTAATTCGACTTTCAAATATTATATCTTAAACTTATTAAATATTAAAGATAAAAATATTAAAATTTTAGATGGAAAACAAGAAACAAAGAAAATAAAAGGTAATAATTATAAAATTATTGAAGGATACCTTACTTATATTCCATCATACTGCCCAAACTGTGGCTGTGTTAATGAAACTGCTAATGACATTATTAAATAGGGCTTTAGAAAAAACTGTAAAATCAAAATACCAAAAATTTCTAATTGCCTTTCAATGTTATTATTGCATAAGCAAAGGTTTTTATGTAAACATTGTAAAAACACATTTATTGCTGAAACTTCTTTAGTTGAAAGGAATAGAAATATTTCGAATAACACAGACCTTCAAATATCACTAGAATTATCCATTAAGCAAAGTGAAAAAGACATTGCAAAACGCCTTGGTATATCATCATCAACTGTTAATAGAAAGTTAGAAAGTTTATCTAGCAAAACTATTCTAAAGAATCAATTTTTACCTAAAATTATGAACTGGGACGAATTTAAAGCAACAAAAGATACAACAGGTAAAATGGCATTTATTGTGCTAAATAACGAAACTGGTGAAATTTATAATATAAAGGATTGCCGAAAGAAAGATTATTTAGAAAAGTATTTTAGAAAATATCCATACTATGAAAGAAATAAAGTCAAATTTATTTGTATTGATTTTTACCCAGGATATATAAGTTTAGCTAAGAAATTATTTAAAAAAGCAGAAATAATAATTGATAAATTCCATATAGTTTTGCAAGCATACAATGTCCTTAATAAAGCCAGAGTAAAGCTGTGTTATAAAAGTAACCCAAATTACAATAAGCTAAAAAATTATTGGAAATTAATATTAAAAAACGAAGAAGAATTAAGTGAGAAAAAAGAATACAGTAAATACTTTAAAAAAGAAATATCGTCCAAAGAAATAGTTACTTATTTAATAAATACTGATGAAACTTTTAAAGCTACCTATGAATGTTATCAAGGCTTACTAAAAGCAATAAAAAATAAGGATATAGAAAAATTTAAAAACATAGTATATCATTCTAGTAATAAAATAAGTAAAGATATGAAAAAAGTGTTAAAACTATATCGTGAAAACTTTGATATTGTTACTAATTCTTTAAAATATGATATAAATAATGGAATAATAGAAGGTAAAAACAACCTAATTAAAGTAATAAAAAGAATATCTTTTGGGTACAGAAAATTTAAACATTTAACAACCAGAGCATTATTAATTTCAAACACTATAAAAGGATGATTTTCATCATCCTCAGATTGTTGACAAAATAGCATGTTCTAAAAAGAATGTGTCTATTTTTTTAAATTTATTTGTGAATTTTGCTAAA
>CAKOMC010000038.1 GCA_934096535.1 uncultured Bacilli bacterium
GTTTTTAATATCAGGCGATGAATAACTTTTATTAAAGTTATCACCAATAACATACGCATTTCCAGTTTTTACTAATGAAACTCCGCTTAACCTTGCGCCGATTACATCATAGCTTTTAACATTTTTAACATATTTATTACAGTTATAATTACCAATATCAAAAATAAAATTAGTAAAAACCATGGTTCGATTAATTGGTCAATAAATGCTGTTTGGAGCAAAAATTTCCAATCCGTGTCGCCATAAACCATCGAGTATTTTTCAAGACAAAATATTTTTAAGACTATTGGAAAGGCAATTGTTATAACTGTTTGTGATATTCCAACAATTTTTTTACCTTTAAAAATCGTATATAATCCTGATATTAGACTAAAACCAGTTACGAGTCCTACTACAAAGTACATTTTTCATCTCCAATTTTCATGATTAATTTTAACTTCTAACCCCGCCATAAGCATCTTTTCTGTAATAAGTTCCCCAGTTATTTCCTTTTTCTGACATTAAAATATAGAATTAAACAAATTGCTTTTCTTCATTTTCTTTTGTTCCCCCATAAAAAATGGAATAGAAATCAACTATTATGATAGATAGACTAACCATAATCAAACTTAAAATTATGTATATAAATTTTATTTTAATTTTATTACTATAAAATAGATAAACATTTGGTATTATCTTAAAAATTAAATAATTACCAACAAAAATTGAAAATAAGCTTCCTAAAACAACTCCAAATATCAATGGCTTTAATTCTATTTTTAAACACTTTAAGAGTGTTTCTTTCTTTGTATTTGACTTTTTAACATAGCTTACTATTTTTTCTACTAATTTGACTTCAAAAAACAAATTAATAATCATAATAAATAGTATTACACCGCAAACTATATTTTTAATGTCTTCATTAGCTATAAGAGTTGCATAAAAATCAATATTAGGAAATTCTTTTTTTACATTATCAAGATTCCTGTTATCATCAACTTGAATATATAAATTAACATTTTCTTCATCATCAATATTATCATAAATGCCCGCATTAATCTTTTTTACAGTATTATGAGAGGTGTAGCATTCGTTTGGTTCATAAAATCCATCTTTTGAATCAAATAAACCAACTAATTTCATTTTTATTTCATTATTATTCAAATCATAAAGAATAACTTCTTGATTAAGATATTTTTCAATATTATTCGTTTTATTCTTTAAAATATCATTCATATCATCGCTAAAATTTTCGGGACATACTATTTCATTACTAGAATAGACATCGAAATTACGCCCTTTTGTTATGTTTAAATTGCTTGGAATAGTTCCTATTAAATAAAAACTATCTTTATCAAATTTAACCAATCCCTGGTATTCATTATAGAAAAAAACATCGCTTATATATTTGTTTTCTCTTAATTTTGAATATATATTACTGTCTTTTTTTGTAAAAACATTATATACCGTAAAATTATAATTTTTATCTTTATATTTTCTTAAATTGTTATGATAAAAACTAAAAAAAGACATTCCAAATATACAACTAGTCGTAATTAAAATTAGAACTATTGTTAAAATTGAAATTTTATATTTATCTACAATTTTAATAGCTTTATTTATAAGATTCATACATATAAAGTTGATTAATTTCTTCATAAATTTCTCCTTTCTTGAAAATATTATAGTGCAAAACATAAAATTGCGGGTGCAATTAAATATGTTTCATCCGCAATTTTATAAGTTTTACAGTTATTCTTTTTTATCAATCAAAAAATTTATAAATTTTGCATAATCTTCATAAGTCAAACAATTTTCTTCATTACAATTTCTAGAACCATTTACCCTAATTGATTTTTCCATTATTTTTTCACTTTTAGCATTATACTTTTCATATAAATACATTGAATTTCCTAGTGATTCTAAAGTTTCTAAAATATCATTTTTATTTATATATGCTCTGTAATTACTACCATCATAATTTACAATATCATCATTGAATATATAATTATAACTTGAACCATCATATTTAAAACCATAATCATTTAAATAATTATATCGCGTATATTTAAAATCATAATCACAAGTCTTGTCATACTCTTTTTCATTTGGATAATAGTCATATTTTTGATATGAATTATCATTAAAATAAACAATTAAGTGTACACCACATTTATTTATATATTTCAAATTATACTCATTAGAAATAGAATTTTCATGTATATTAATATTTTTATCAGATGTATTAATAATTGATTTTTCTTCGTTATTATACACAGTATATAAATAGATATTTTTATATTCTTTAATTTCTTTAATATTATAAATATTTATATAACGTTCCTTATAAGTAATAGCATAAACTCCAGAAAAATAATCATCAAAATAGATATCGTATATTTTCTGATATTTAGTTAAATAAATAATAAAACTTATTATTAAAATCATTATTAATAAAATTATAAATGAAATTTTTAAGTATTTATAATTTTTGGAAGTTGACTTTTTTACTTCCTTTGATGGTTTAATCAATTCTTCATCTGAAACATCTAAAAAATTTGCAAGTTTACTTATAATTTCACTATCACTTGGAAAGGCAATACCATTTTCCCATCTCGACAAATTTTGACGAGTATAATTGAGTTTATCAGCTAATTCTTGCTGTGATAACCCTTTAGCCTCACGAAGTTTTTTTAAATGTTTTCCACGTTCTTCATTATTCATTAATCTAAAAACCTCATTTCATATGATAACAATATTAACATTAAAAACCGATAATTATTCATATAATTTATTTCAGTTCTATAACTCTATAGCTTTTATTATATAACATATTTAGCAATTTTTATGTACTGATTCAGCACATTGGAAAATATATTTTTTTAAATGCCTCAGAAAGTTATTCTCAAAAAAATTCTCTATAAGCTAGAAAGGAGATTTATTTAATTCTTATATTTTAGAATTAAAATAAAACATTATTAAAGAATGAATCATTAATAACTAAAATCAAAATTATAGAATCCAAAAACAATAGAAGAAAAGGAATAAACAAAATTGTATTTAAAGTAAATATAATATATTTCGAAAACAATAATAACTGGAAAAATAATGTTTGTATTATTTAAATATGGTATTTTTCCTAAAAAAAAGAAACCTTAAGACAGGCTTCTAAATATACTAAACCGTATAAATACGGTATATGACCATGGCAGGGACAGAAAGATTTGAACCCTCGCGAACGGTTTTGGAGAGATTAGCCACATTGGTTAAAATCGGTCAAAGTCCTAGTAAAATCGGGCTTTTTCGCAATAATTCAGGGCATTTCTAAAGTGCCACTTTTTTGACTTTTTTCGTATCATTTCGACCAAAGTGTCACAGAAATGGCACAAAATTATTTTTGATAAAAATTCCGTGTGCCACCTAAAAAAGACCGTCATACTATATAATTATTATCTATTTCTAAAAACAAATATATTTTATTATTTTTTGTGCTTTTCAAAGTCATACCTCCTTTTGTATTGAAATAAAAGTATTTATTATAAATATCCGCTATGTTATAATAAGCGCAAGGGTAAATTATGAAATATAAAAAGTGTCTATATTTATTAATTATATTTGTAATGGTAGTGTTACTAATTGTTTTCTTTTATAATCAATCCCAAAATATCAAACCAGAAGTAAGAAATATTAACGATTTAAAAGTTGTTTCATCAAATGGTGAATATATTTTAGTTGATAGTCAAGAACCAAATTCATCAACATTCTCGGTTTACAAAAAAATAGAATATGGTAACTATGGACCAACCTTTGAAAACATAGAAGTAATAGCAAAAGTTTTAAATGTTAAGCCATACTTACTATTTCAAGAGAATAGCAATACTCATAAAAAGTTACCTAACAGAGTTGACATGAAGCGATTTTAGTCGCTTTTTTATAGTCTCTTTCAGTGTAATCCGATGATAATAAGTTATATTCCGAATTATCATATTCTTCTTTTTTTATTTCTTCTGTTACAGGAATATCATATAAATAAGATGTTTTGTAATATTTAGTAACGAAATTTTCCATTGCGTAGCAATTTATATTAAATACAAAAAAAGTAATAATAATAAATAAAATTTTTTTCATATATATTCTCCTTTCTATCAAATGAAGGATTAAATTTATAATTAACCATTTTTTTCTTGCAATCTATCATACTCATCTAAAATAATGTTTAATTCTCTTTTATCTTCTTCACAAGAACTTTTTTCACATATTATTTCATTGTTTTTTATAGTGTAATATTCAATGCCATTATAACTGGTATGGCTATTACTAAGTTTTCTTAATTCTATAACTTCAAAAGTAGTATCTAACTGAATATATATTTTATCATCATGATACGTTAAAGTATTATCTATAGTATTATAACTATAATTGCCATTAGTAAATATTTCTAAATCTTCATTATCTTGTACATAACCTTTTTCTTTTAGTTTTGCAATTGTTATATTTAGTATATCGTTCTCGTCAGCATCATAATCTAAAGAAATATTATTTCCACTATAATTTTTATAATAATAATCAATTTTTTCATAAGAAAATTTACAAGTTAGTATTAAATCAGATTTTTCACTAATTAAATCTATATATAATTCATTTAAATTAAAATCACTTGCAAAATATTCATGATAATTTGCAGATTCGTCTAACACCAAATCATTTTCATATTTTCCTTTATAAATATAAATGCTCTTATCACTGGTTCTGTAATATACTTCTATTTTATCAAATTCATATGAGCTATTAACAACACTACCTAAATATAAACTTTTTCTTTTTTTAGTTTCTATAAAAAAACTATTAGTCATAGTTATTTGTGGATTTTCAAATTTACCGACATATACATTTGCAACATAATTATTTGCAATATTTGTAAACAAAATATAAAAAAATATAATTATAAAAATAATAGAAAAAATTATTTTTATAAAGAATAAATTACCGTAACCATACTTAAAAAAAAGTTCAAAATATGATACATTAAATTCTTTATGAATTAATTTTATAATATCACTGCTTGGAATAATATTATTATTTTCCCAACTGCTAACTAACTGTCTACTAACAAATATTTTTTTAGCAAATTCATCCTGAGTAAGATGATAGTTTTCTCTTAATTGCTTTACTAAATTTTTATGTTCTAATTTTATAATATTTAATTTTTTAAGCATTTTTAATCAACTCCAATAAACTGTCATCTTATTCTAACATAAATTTTCGGTGATTTGATATTAATTAAATAACTTTATTTTCATTTAAAAAGATTATTAGAAACTTTCAATTCCAAATTCTAATAATCTTCTAAAGTTACTAACTAAAGTAATCCCTTTACATCTAGAGTATCAGTATTAATTACTATTGGATTTGAGCAAGAATAAGAAGGACCAGCCATTCCATCATATTTTTTTCTTGTAGTAGAAGATGTAAAATTAATTACATTTCCTAATCCACTAGAGCTTAATGTGTATTTTTGTGATTCTGATAAAGTTATATTATTTGTAACAGCATGCTGATATGATGCATAAACTGTTCCAAGATTAGCATTTTTAACTTTAATAAGTATATCAAGCATAAACGATTCAACGCCATTATCAAATAAGTTCATGGAAATTCCAGCACCATTTGAGAATCGTTTTATATTTTTATTATTATCAAAATATGTTGCTTCATAGGCTTGAGTTTTACCAATTACTGATTGTTTTCCACCAACATCGACAATTTGTGCACTACCATCCCATCTTAAGGCAATAATGTCAAATTGTTTTACTCTTGGTTCTTTATACCACATTGCTTCTGCTGAAACATAAGTGTATGATTTGTCTAAATTAGATTTAAAACAATCTACACCAACTTTTTTATAATCTGTTTCAACATATGCTGGCCAACCATAACTTGCCAATTCTATGCCGTCTCCATAATTTATTTTTTCAAGTGATAACTCATCAAAATTAACAGAATCAATTTCCTCTTTGGTTACTTCTTCTTCATTAATGTCAACAATGTTAAATTGTTTATCATAATATATAGTTGATTTGTAATATCTTTCAACACCTGAAGCAAAAACTACATCTTTAGAAACAACTAAAAAACTAAAAAATACTAATACACCACATAATATCTTTTTCATTTTTTCACCTCCCTTCTAGTCCCATAAATGCTCAAAGAAAACTAAATAATCTTTTATAAGCTCATAGCCATCACTTGGGCATTTATTTTTTTCATCACATTTTATTTCGTTAGTATCGGTATAATAAGTAAATAAGTGATTATCATCATAATATGTGTGGGATTTACCAAATATATCAGAAGTTACACCATAATTATGTTGTTTATTTACATAATATAATACTGATCCATCAGCACGCAATGTTACTGTATCCCCATTATCAAAAGTACGTTCTAAAAAGCAACATCCATTCCAAGTAAAACCTTTATTCTCTAGTGCTAAAGCCTTTTTCGTTCTTTCATCATAATAAGTAGTATTTTTAGAGCCATCATCTTTAGAAATACTGTCCAAATCATTAGGTATATCCTTTTTATTTAATAACCTTGTTTTCTCCAACTGTAAATCTTCAGTTTCCCTTTTGTTATTTACAATATAAGTTATTTTTAAAGAAAAATTACTATTAAAGTAGTCCAACTTTTTAAATAATTCATTATATCCAACATATTCACTATCTATTCCTGTAAAAATTGAATTTTGTTTTTTGATAATATCATTGTCAATCTTAAACTCAACATCAACAATATCATTTATTGTCAATTTATCATTTTTTATACTAACATTACCATTTACCAAAATATTTTGAATTTCAGAATTAATAAATAAACCATCAGCATAGTAAAAATTGGTGCTTTCTCCCGTTAATTCATAAATCTTAGTATCATCCACATAATTGCTTTTTAGATTTTTAATTTCCTTAAAAGAAAATATATTTATAATAACTAGAATTAGTATTATTATAATGGCTACTATGGTAGTAACATATTTAATGTTTTTTTTACTCTTGCTTTTGTTCATAGGATGCTCCTTTCTAACTTCATAATAACATAGCAAGCAAAAAAAAACATGCCATTTCAAATTAGCATTTGCTATTTTTTAATGGCATTGGGTGACGAAAAGATTATTTATAGATATATCAAGTATTTTTAGAAATCTTCTAATAACAACAATAAATATTTTTGTTTTTAAAAATATGTTAAAATAAAAATGAAGATCAACAAAAAAAGACTGAATTTTTTCAGCCTTAATAAGGATTAACTATTCTTTTAAAAAATCATCAAGTGACTTGTTGTATAAAATACTAAACTTTATTAATAATTTTAGTGAACAAGTTTTTATAAAATCGTTATTCGATTCTATTCCTCTAAGATAGTCGTATGACATATCTAGTAACTCTGCCACATCAGATAAAGCATAGCCACTTTCCTGACGGTACTTCTTGATATTTTTATAGATAATTGGCATGTAATCCTTATTTAATAATGCTTGAAGTTGATCTTCGTTTTTCACTTAAACCACCTCGAGAAATATTTTCCCATAATTATTGCTAATTTAATGTGTCGTAATCGTCCCGCTAATGTTATAATATTAGCAAAGAGAGTTATTTTATTTAATATATGTTATGTACTATATTGTATTTTGTACATATCAAATAAATCTATACAATAAGAGGAGTTAAAAATGAAAAAAGTTGAAATAAATGAAAATTCAGAAACCATTAAAGAAAAATGGTTAAACAATTCTTGCAAAAATGATATGTCAGAAAAGCAAGAAAAAGTAGAAAATAAAGAAGCAGAAAATTCTTCCGAAAGTGAAGATAAAAAAAAGCAAAAAGCCGAATATTATGAAAACTAAAAAGTTTTTTTGAATAATTATAATAGAGCACAAAAAATTCGTACTATTTCCAAATGGATTATAACAATCTTACTAATTTTATTAATTTTGGAAATTGTTATAGTAATTAACAATAAAATCAAATCTTACAAGCTAAATGCTGAAAATGATAACTTTAAATGCGAAAAGGCTTTGCTAATAAAACAATCCAATAACTATATTCTTTCCACATGCTCATTAATACTAAAGAATAGCAATATATCAAAAAATGTTGTTAAGGAAGTAAAGTTATTAGATGGAGGTAACTTAGATATTCCATTAAATCTTGATAAAGAGGAAATCAAGTTTAATAAGAAGTGGGTAAAATTAGATAATTTACAATATCAAATAAAATATTATGATAATGGGAATTTAGTTACTGAAAATCTAAAAATAGATTCTGAATATTTAAATAAATGCTCTAAAACTAATTAATTTTATAAAAACTGTTAAAAATTCCTTTTTAACAGTTTTTCTTTACAATTAATTATCTTTTAACACAAATTTTATCAATGATTGAATCAGCATTTTCTACTATATAAATGTCTTTAATTCCATCTTTGTTGTTGCATTTTACTATATCAAATGATTTATTTGCATATTTCTTGTCAAAATAATATATCTTTGATCCTCCATCATTTAGTGCGTTCATTTTTGGAGTTTTTGCAACTATTTTATCAATTATAGTTTTATCTTTTTTTAGAGATTGTTCTAAGGTTTCTTTTTTACCACTCTCATTGATGTATTCGATATCAGGAAATTGGGTATATACTTTTGAACCATCATCAAAAGTATAAATGAAAATATAACTGCTGTTTAGTTTTTGACCTTTAATGAATATTATTTGTTTTCTTGTATTTATCATCAGCACAGTCACCAATAATATTAAAGAGATTATGAGAAAGCACAATATTGCTTTATTCTTTTTTATAAGTATCGCTCCTTTCAGTAAATATAGTGTCATCTATCTATGCAAATCTTTTCTTTTCCTATTAAATTTTCTTCTAAAAAATAAATGTCTTCTATGTAACGATTTTCTATTTGACTATCATCTGTATAGCCATCTAGTGCATGACATTTTAGCAAAACAACATTTGGCTTTATAGTGACATTATTTAGTTTATATAAAACTGAACCACCATCATTAAATTCAGAAATTATGTTATCCACTAATATTAAATTTTCTATATTTATAAGTCCATTTTCAATTGCTTCACTTAGTGAAATTTCTTTGTCATTAGCTATATATTTAATTTCATTGTATTGAGAATATATTTTTTTATTACCTAACATTCCAACAATGTAAAATTCGTGTTGCTGTGATTGCTGCTGATGCTGATTATCTTTTCCTTTGGAAAAAAAATTATAAATTATTATTAAAGCGATAATTATAATTAATCCATATATTAAAAATTTAATAACTTTATTTGACATCTTCATTTTTAAAATTTTACTCCTTTCATAATTCAAATATAAAATAATAATCAAAAAAAAACTAGTGAATAAATGGCACACTAATTTTTTTCAAAATGTTTTAAATATTTATCATAAAATTTTTTATATATTTTTTCATCATTATTGCAATTTGATTTGCCACAGTTTACATGACCATCAACAACATCAAAATTCACTTTTGAATCAGAATAATTAAAAAATTTAGTATTTAAAAAATAATCTATATAAACATCACTATTATCTGTAATTGTTACTTTTTTAATTACTGTATCATAAAGTATTTGAAAGCTTTCATCTTTATAACTACATATGCTTTCTTTACAATCGTAAATATTATCAGTTTTAGATTCTGTTTCTGAATCTATAATATCTTTATCATCTTTAAAGAATAATTTATGATTACTGTAATTTTTATTAAAATTCAAATGAATTACCTCTTTAGTATCATTCGAACTTATCTCCATAAAAATATTATCTATAATCTTTTTATAATTAGAAATATTAATTGATGAATTATATCCAGTAAAATCTATTATTATGTTTGTACTTGGACCGTCATATATTATATGTTTATCATTATTCTGATAGTAATAAATGGTAATATTATAAGATTTAAATTCATTATTATTTAAGCTCAAATAAGATTTTTCTCTTGTTAATACTAATAATCCTTGATTTATTGAAAAATGCTCTGAACTTCCATAAAATGTAAAAATAGTAGTTTTATTGTAAGTTTCATAAAAATAATACAAAAGAAATATAAAAATAATAATAATCATTACTGCTATAACTCTTTTAAACATTTTTATTACATTACTTTGCTTTACAAAATAGTTTATTAAATTACTATTTAATTCTAATTTATTATATCTGTTATTTTTTTCTCCAGAAAGAAGTTCTTTTAATTCTATCTGAAATATTTCACATAACATTTGATAATACTTTATATCAGGGCACAATTTCCCATGTTCCCATTTACTCACAAGTGTTCTATCAACAAATAATTTTTCTGCAAGCTGTTCTTGAGTTAATTTTGATTTTTTTCTACAAGTTTCAATAAACTTTCCAACTTTAACTTGATCCATATGTATTACTCCTTTTTCAAATAATAATTCACACTTTCGCTAACAAACAATATTATACTATAAAATTATTGTTAATAGTGTTCCAATTCACCGCATTATAAAATACCTATTTTTTTATTAAAAATTAAATATTAATTTAATAACAACTTACATAATTTTTGTAAATCATATTCTATAATTTCATTTTCAATAAAATAACAGGTAAAAGAAAAGACATGGATAATATAGTATTTAAAATAAATATAACAAATTTTAAAATAATAATAATTAAAAAATAACGCTGGTATTCAAATAGAATAATGGCGTTTTTCATAAAAAAAAGAAACCTCTCTTAGTAAGTTTCTAAATATATTAAACCATTTAAAAACGGTATATGACAATGGCAGGGGTGGAAGGATTTGAACCCTCGCGAACGGTTTTGGAGAGATTAGCCACATTGGTTAAAATCGGTCAGAATCCTAGTAAAATCGGGTTTTTTCGCAATAATTCAGGGCATTTCTAAAGTGCCACTTTTTTGACTTTTTTCGTATCATTTCGACCAAAGTGTCACAGAAATGGCACAAAATTATTTTTGGTAAAAATTCCGTGTGCCACCTAAAAAAGACCGTCATACTATATAATTATTATTTATTTTAATTATAACATGAATATAAAATGTTTGTTTTAATTATTTCAAAATTTTAAAAATACCCTTAACTTAAAAAAATAACTACCTTGGCTGTATTTTTCTCAAATATTATTGAAACACTTTTTATGTGGAAATATAATCGCCACACTCTTAAACATGAAAATGGTGCGTTAATGTGCATTTATACTATAACTTTTTTCAAAATTCTTTTTAGTTATCAAATTATAATATTCATATTTTTATTTTTTAAATTATTCAATGAAATGTCATTTGCTAATAATTCTTCTAAAAGTTTAGAATCTTTATATATATTTTCTTTTATTCCTTTAATTGAGAATTGATTATAATTGCTAATATCACTACCAAAATTCAATTTAATATTATCATATTTAAGTAGATTATCATTAAATTTTTTTATTAATAAATCATTAATTAAATATATCATAAAGTTATTAGCTTTTATTTCTTCGTTTTTATTAAAAATGCCAAATATAGGAAAATCTCCTTTAGTTTCATCATAGCATTTTATAAATAAACAATTATCTTTATCTGTAATAAATGACTGAATTAATAAATCATTCTTTTTTTAATATGCATTTTCTATAAATGCACTAAATTTTACATCATACTTTCATTTTGAAAACAACAAATTTCTATTTTAAATTAGAGAATATTTTAATAATGGGTTAAAGATATTTTATAATGCATAGTATTATTTTTATTATATGTAAATATTCTTTATACTCTTATAGTATTTATTAAATATAACCTACACAAAGTTTAACTTAAATTATTATTTCAATTTCAAAGCTTTAACATATAAACAACTATTAAAGGTATACACATTATAATAGAAATGAAATCGTCTTCGCTATTTATTGCTCCTTTCGTTACTTAGAGCATAACACAAAGAATTTAAAAAAGCACTCTACGATTAGTAGAATACTTTAATTTAATTAATATATAATTTATTGATATTGTTTTCTTTTGAATTTTAAAATGCTAATTGTATATAATATTATAAATATTATAATTAATATAAAACATACATAAAATTTTCTTAAATCTCTTTTAATATGCGTTTCCAGATAGACACTTTCATTATAAATTATCTTATCTTTATAATAAATGTTAACATCACCCAATTTACTACTTTTTTCATCTCTAAATGATATATCATTTTTTCCAATATATTCTATATTTAAATCGTTAAAGTTGTAATCATTTGGTAAATACGCGTAAATATCATTTGATATTTTAATATCATAACTTTTTACAGTGCTATCTAAAACATCTAAAGTTTTTATATAACTATCTTTTGACAAAACTAATTTATTACTGTAGTTAGTATCTATAAAATCTATTAAAGAAAGCGTATCAGTTAAATTATACACATTATCATCTTTTATTGCCCCCAAAGTTACAATTAAAATTTCTTGCCCTTTTGATATAAAATAAGCTCCTATACACAAACCTGCATTTAAAGTAAAACCAGTTTTACTTCCAAGTATTCTTGAAAAATCTTTATTTATTTTTTTATTATATGTATATAATGTGCTTTTAATTTCCAATCCGTTTGACAATTTATATTTTTTTGCTGTAAATACTTGTTTAAATATTTCATTATTTAAAGCATATTTTAATAAAGTTAAAATATCACTTGCAGTGCTATAATTATTTACATCATCTAATCCGACAACATTAGTAAAATGAGAATTGTACATTCCGATTTTCAAAGCATTTTCATTCATTTTATTTACAAAATTTTGAATATTGCCAGATAAGGATATTGCAAGAGCAATAGTAGCGTCGGCTCCAGAAGGCAAAATTGAAGCATAAAGTAAATCTAAATACGAAACTTCATCGCCAATTTTTAAGCCAGCTTTCGATGTATCACATCTAACCAAATCATTCATATCTTTTGTATAAATTATTTTGGCATTTAAATCATCAATTAAATCTAAAGAAGTTATTACGGTTAATATTTTAGTCAAAGACGCAACACTTGCCCTCTCACTTTCTTCTAAACTATGCATTACCTCGTTTTCGCTTAAATTATATACTATTGCATTATGGTAATGTAATTTAGGATATTCTAAAGCATACACATATGCTGGAAAAATAACTATCAACATGAACATTATTAACCGTAAATATTTCATAATTACCTCACATTTAATATATCATTAATGGATAATATTGTAAATTCAAAAAATTTGGAGCAAAAATCTCTGCACTTATTCTACACTAACATTTAACACTACAGCTATAAATGATGGTATAATGTTTTTGTTTATCTGTGAGAATTTAAAAAAGCGACTAAAATCGCTTCATATCAACTCTGTTGGGTAACTTTTTATGAGTATTGCTATTTTCTTGAAATAGTAAGTACGGCTTAACATTTAAAACTTTGGCTATTACTTCTATGTTTTCAAAAGTTGGTCCATATTTACCATTTTCTATTTCACTAACATAAGATGCGTTCATATCAATATGCTCTGCAAACTCCTCTTGTGTAAGTTTTTTTACAAATCTATAATATCTTACATTTTTTCCAAAGATTTGTTTCAAATTCACCGTATCATCACCAACTTCATTAATTAATATGGTACGGTTTTTATTTAAAATACTCCATTGAGTTATTTTCAAAGAAAATTCTCTATAAACTGGAAAGGAGATATATATAATTCTAATATTTTAGGGTTAAAGTAAAATACTTGTGAAATTATTAAAAAATGAATCATTAACAAACGAAATCGAAGTTAATGAAGGTGCTTTAGGAATAATGTTAGATATTGAAAATTGGTTAACTGGCAATACACCTCTTCCAAATAATGTTAGAGAATTAACTTCAAAATTCTATAAAGATTTAAAGAAATTAATTATTACAGAATCAAA